>CALXDL010000084.1 GCA_944387055.1 uncultured Oscillospiraceae bacterium | reverse complement strand
AGCCCACCAATCACCTGGACCTCCACGCCACCGAGTGGCTGGCGGAGTACATCCGGTCCTTTCGGGGCACGGTGGTCACCATCTCCCACGACCGGGACTTCCTGGACCGGACCGTCACCCGGGTCATCGAGGTCCAGGACGGAAAGGCGGAGATCTACAGCGGAAACTACAGCTTCTACGCCGTGGAGAAGGAGCGCCGCTACCAGGAGCGGATGAAGCAGTACGAGAAGGAGCAGGCCAAGATCCAGCAGCTGGAGAAGGCGGCGGAGCAATTGCGGGTCTGGGCCTTCATGGGGATGGACAAGACCTATCGCCGGGCCATCTCCATGGAAAAGCGCATCGAGCGAATGCGGACCACCGCCAAGCCCACCAAGGCCCGGAAGATCGACGCCAGGTTCTCCTCCGCCGAGTTCCACGGGGACGAGGTGCTGGGGATCCGGAACGTTTCCAAGGCCTACGGGGACAAGCACCTGTTCCAGGGCATCAGCCTGAAGGTGGAGGGGGGCGAGCGCATCGCCCTCATCGGCGACAACGGCACTGGCAAGTCCACCCTCATCAAGATGATCGTGGGAGAGCTGTACCCAGATGACGGGCGGATCAGGACCGGCCCTCAAGTGAAGGAGGCGTACCTGCCCCAGATCGTCCACTTCGACCATCCGGATTGGAACCTGGTGGAGAACATGATGGCCGCAAAAAAGGGCCTCTCCGCCCAGTCCGCCCGCAACCGGCTGGCGGCCTATGATTTCCGGGGCGAGGATGTGATGAAACCGGTCAGCGTCCTTTCCGGCGGGGAACAGAGCCGCCTGCGGCTGTGTATGCTGATGGACGACGAGATCAACTTCCTGATCCTGGACGAGCCCACCAACCATCTGGATATCGACTCCCGGGAATGGATCGAAGAGGCGGTGGAGGCCTATGACGGGACACTGCTGTTCGTCAGCCATGACCGATACTTCATCAATCGCTTTGCCACCCGGATCTGGGAACTCTCGGATGGGACGATCACGGACTATCCCATGGGGTTTGCCCAATACCGGCAGGTCAAGGCCCAGGAGGAGGCAGAGAAGGCGCCTCCGCCCAAGAGCGGGCGGGACAAGCCTGCGGCGGAACGGCCCCAGCGGGGGAACAAGGCCCAGCAGGCCGCCCGGCGGCAGCTGACCATCTGCGAGCGGGACATCGCCAAGGCGGAGGAGCGCATCGCCGCCTTGGAGGCGGACATGGAGGCCGCCGCCTGCGATTACGAGAAGCTCAATGACCTGGTGCAGGAGAAGGAGGCCGCCCAGGCGGAGCTGGACGCCCTGGACGAAAGGTGGGAACAGCTCAGTGAAGAGGCAGAGGGCTAAACGGCGGCCCCTATACCGGTACGGCGTCTATCGGGGCCGCCGGAGCCGTGCGGACTGGTGGATCCTGGCTGCGGCGGCGGTCTGTGCCGCCGCAGGCCTGCTCCTGGTGCTGCTCCGGAGCCTGGGCGTCCGGTTCTCCGGCTTTCTGCTGCTGGGGATCGCCGCGGTGCTGGCGCTGGAGGTCTATCTGGCTCGCTGGGCCCGCCGGGACCGGCGGGGCTGGTGGTGTCAGCTGGCCTTTCGGGCCGGCTTGGCCCTGGTACTGGTACCGCTGGTGCTGCTGGAGGGCTATGTGATCGCGGAGGGCCGACGCCCGGCGGCGGAGGCAGGAGAGGCCGACGCCGTCATCGTCCTGGGGGCTGGAGTCAACGGCACAGAGCCGTCGTTGTCCCTGCGGACCCGGCTGGACAAGGCGCTGGAGTATCTGGAGGCCCACCCGGACATCCCGGCGGTGCTCACCGGCGGCACCGGATACGGTGAGGAGATCAGCGAGGCCCAGTGTATGTATGACTATCTCACGGAACACGGCGTGGAGCCGGAGCGCCTGTTCCTGGAGGGCCAGGCGTCCGACACGGCGGAGAACTTCGCCCGTTCCAAGCCCTTGCTGTACGAGGCGGGCGTGGACCCCGCCAGAGATACCGTGGCGGTGGTCACCAACGACTTCCATATCGCCCGGTCGGAGCTGATCGCCGCCCGGCAGGGCTATGGAGATGTGGCCGGCGTCCCGGCGCCGCTGCCCTGGGCCCATCTGGAGATCAACTACTATTTGCGAGAGGCCTTTGCCATGGTGAAGACCTTCCTGTTGGACTGAGCAGACACGGAGGAACCGAATGAGCGACATCTTATGTATGTATTATTCCAGAACGGGCAATACCAAGAAAGCGATGGAGGAGATCGCTCAGGCGCTGGGCGCTGAGACGGTGGAGATCCGCGACGGCGTGGAGCGGAGCGGCTGGAAGGGATGGCTGCGCTGCGGTATGGACGCCATGCGAAAGACCACACAGCCTCTCCTGCCCTTCCAGACGGAGCGGCCGCTGTCGGACTACCGCCTGGTGATCTTGGGGACGCCGGTGTGGGCGGGGCGGTGCAGCAGTGTCATGCGCACGTTCCTCAAGGAGCATGGGGGGCAGTTGCGCGCCGCCGCTTATGTGACCACCCGTGCCAGCGGCGGGAAGTTCCAGGAGGTCTATGACCAGATGGACCTGTATGTGCCGGGCGGACACCGGGCCGCCGTGTCGCTGCGGAGCGGCTCTGTGGGCTATGCGTTCTGGCAGGAGGAGTTCCTCCGCCAGGTGCGGGAGATCCTGGGAGAGGTGTAGCGGTCTGTCCTTCCCAACACGACAGGAGAGGATGGGGCACATGCTAGAAAAACTCAAAGAGATCGCTCTGCGCTGCGAGGACCTCCAGGCCCAGCTGGGGGATCCGTCGGTCTACGCCGATCCAGAGCACGTGCGCCGGATCGAACGAGAGCGCAAGGAGCTGGAGCCGGTGGCAGAGCTCTATCAGGCCTACCGGCAGGCGGAGGCGGACCTGGCCGCCGCGGAGGAGATGCTCTCCGACCCGGAGCTCAAGGAACTGGGGCAGGAAGAGGCTGCTGCGGCGAGAGCGGAGATGGGACGCTTAGAAGAGCAGATGAAACGGGCGCTGCTGCCCAAGGATCCGAACGATCACCGCAACGTGGTGATGGAGCTCCGCGGCGGCGTGGGCGGCGAAGAGGGTGCCCTCTTCGCAGGGACGCTGCTGCGGATGTACACCATGTATGCCGCTGCCCATGGCTGGCGGACGGACATCGTGGCCATGAACGAGACGGAGCTGGGCGGTGTGAAGGAGTGCAGTGTCCTCATCGAAGGAGAGGGCGCGTTCTCCCGGCTGAAGTTCGAGTCCGGCGTCCACCGGGTCCATCGTGTCCCGGATACAGAGTCCGGCGGCCGGATCCACACCAGTGCTGCCACGGTGGCTGTCCTGCCGGAGGCGGAGGATGTGGAGGTGGCGATCGATCCGAAGGACCTCCAGATCGACACATACCGGGCCTCCGGCGCAGGCGGGCAGCACGTGAACAAGACGGAATCCGCCATCCGCATCACCCATCTGCCCACGGGGCTGGTGGTGGAGTGCCAGGACGAGCGGAGCCAATACAAGAACAAGGACAAAGCCATGAAAGTGCTGCGCTCCAGGCTCTATGAGCTGGAGCAGGAGCGGCGTTCGGCCGCCGAGGCCAGGGAGCGCCGCAGTCAGGTGGGCAGCGGGGACCGCAGTGAGCGCATCCGTACTTACAATTTCCCACAGGGACGGGTGACCGATCACCGGATCGGGCTGACGCTCTACAAGCTGGACGCCATCCTGGATGGGGAACTGGATGAACTGATCGACGCGCTGCTGGCAGCCGATCAGGCGGAAAAGCTCAAGAACGGCCAGGAGGCGTGAATGCCGCCGACCCAGAGGCAGAGTGGACCGGGCCGCAGGCCCGGCGAAGAGAGATAGAGGCGAAGTTATGCAGACATTGTATTTTGACCTGCGGGACACTAAAGGACAGCAAAAAGAGATCGGGGACAAGATCGCGGCGGCGGCCAAGATCCTCCAGGATGGGGGACTGTTGGGCATCCCGACGGAGACGGTGTATGGCCTGGCTGCCAATGGACTGGATGCTGCTGCGGTGCGGCGGATATTCGAGGCCAAGGGGCGGCCCCAGGACAATCCCCTGATCTTCCACGTCACCGGGCCCCAGTGGCTGCCCCGGTACTGCGTGGATATCCCGCCCCTGGCCTATGTGCTGGCCAGGAAGTTCTGGCCCGGCCCGCTGACGATGATCTTGAAGTGCCGGACCGATGTGGTGCCCAGCGCCATCACTGCCGGACTGGACACCGTGGCCGTCCGCTGTCCGGACCATCCCGTCACCCTGGCCATCATCCGGGAGGCGGGCCGCCCGGTGGCTGCGCCCAGCGCCAATACCTCCGGCCGCCCCAGCTGCACCACCGCGCAGGACGTGCTGGAGGATATGGACGGCAAGATTGAGGGCGTGGTGGACGGGGGCCCCTGCGCGGTGGGCGTGGAGTCTACCATCCTGGATCTGACCTGCGACCCGCCCCGTCTGCTGCGGCCCGGCGGGCTGCCCCTGGAGGACCTGGAGCGGCTCATCGGCCGCATCGACGTGGACCAGGCCGTCACCCGCTCTATGGGCGAGGGAGAGCGGCCGCGGGCGCCTGGCATGAAATACCGCCATTATGCGCCCAAGGCTCCCGTGACAGTGGTCACCGGCGCGCCGGGACAGTCTGCCCGGGAGATCCAACGGCTGGTGGGGCCGACCTCCGGCGTGATCTGCTTCGATGAGTATGTCCATCTCTTCCCGGAGCAGGAGGTCCACGCCCTGGGGCCCAGCGGAGACAAATCGGTCCAGGCCCAGCGGGTGTTCGATGCGCTGCGGACGTTCGACCAGAGCGCGGTGACAGAGATCTTCGCGCAATGCCCCGACAGCCAGGGCCTTGGCCTGGCGGTCGGGAACCGGCTGAAGAAAGCTGCCGGGTTCCACGTGGTGGAGGCCGACAGCGAGCGGGTGGTGCTGGGCATCACCGGCGGCACCGGTGCTGGCAAGACCAGCGCGCTCCAGGCCATCCGGGACCTGGGCGGCACGGTCATCGACTGCGATGCAGTGTATCATGAGATGCTCCAGCAGGACGAGGCTCTGCGCTCCGACTTGGGGGCAGCATTCCCTGGCGTCCTCGCCGGAGGGAAGCTGGACCGCCAGCGCCTGGGGCGGGAGGTGTTCAGCCGCAAGGAGCGGCTGGACCAGCTCAACGATATCGTGTTCCGCCATCTGGGACCGGAGCTGCGCCGCCGTCTGTCAGAGGGGAAGGAGCTGCTCTATGCCGTGGACGCCATCAATCTGATGGAGAGCGGCCTGGGCCAGCTGTGTGACCGGACGATAGCCGTCACGGCCCCGCTGGAACTGCGGGTCCGGCGGATCATGGCCCGGGACCAGATCACCGAGGAATATGCCCGCCTGCGCATCTCTGCCCAAAAGACAGATGAATATTACCGCAACAAATGCGACTGTGTCCTCAACAACGCTGCTGACAGCGCTGAGGCGTTCCAGATCGAGGCCAAGGACTTTTTCCAGCGGCTGATCCAGCAGATCCGCGAGGAGAAGCAGCGCAGCGCGGGATGAATCCACAAGGAGGAGAGCAACATGTCTGATACCATCAAGGAACTGAAGAAGGAGCTGCTGTCCGGGAACAAGAACGGCTATGACCGGATGCCGCAGGGCCAGTCCGCTGCTATGGAGGCATACTGCGCCGACTATAAGGCATTCCTGGACGCCGGCAAGACCGAGCGCCTGTGTGTTGCGGAGGTCGTCCGCCTGGCAGAGCAGCGGGGCTACCGGCCTTATGTCCGCGGGATGGCGGTGCAGGCAGGGGACAAGATCTATGTCTGCAACCGCGGCAAAGCCGTGATGTTGGCGCGTATCGGCAAGGCGCCTTTGAGCGAAGGCGTGCAGATCGCTGCCGCTCACATCGATTCCCCCCGGTTGGACCTCAAGCCCAACCCACTCTATGAAGACGGGGAACTGGCGTATCTCAAGACCCACTATTACGGCGGGATCCGCAAGTATCAATGGGTCACGATCCCCATGGAGCTCCACGGCGTGGTGGCGCTGAAAAACGGGGATACGGTCTCCGTCTCCATCGGTGCGGATCCGGACGACCCCAAGCTGGTGATCACGGACCTGCTGCCGCATCTGGGAGCGGAGCAGAACAAGAAGCCCCTGGCCGAGGCCGTGCCGGCAGAGACGCTCAACCTGCTGCTGGGCAGCCGGCCCATTGGGGACGAGGAGGACACCAGCCGGGTCAAGCTGGCAGTCATGCAGATGCTCCACGAGAAATATGGCATCGTCGAAGATGACTTCACCTCTGCCGAGCTGGAGGCCGTACCTGCGGTGCGATCGTGCGACATCGGGATCGACCGCTCCATGATCGGAGCTTACGGCCACGATGACCGCGTCTGCTCGTATGCGGCGTTCCGGGCCCTGATGGACCTGGAGGAGGCACCCGTCAAGACGGCGGTGTGCGTCCTGGCGGACAAGGAGGAGATCGGCTCTGAGGGCGTGACGGGTATGCAGTCCGCCGCCTTCGATACCTTTATGGAAGACCTGTGCCAGAGCCAGGGCGTGCCGGTGCGGGCGTGCTTCGAGCGCTCTTTCTGCCTGAGCGCAGACGTCACCGCCGCGTTCGATCCCAACTTCCCTGATGTGTTCGAGCGGCGCAACGCGGCCTATCTGAACCGCGGCATCGGGCTTTGCAAATATACCGGCGCCAGAGGGAAGTCCGGCGCTTCCGACGCCGACGCGGAGACCGTGGCCTACGTGCGGCGGCTGTTCGACGGAGCAGGGGTGATCTGGCAGATCGCGGAGCTGGGCAAGGTGGATGCCGGCGGCGGCGGGACCGTCGCCATGTATATGGCTGACCGCAACATCACGACGTTGGATGCAGGCGTTCCGGTACTGTCCATGCACGCGCCCTTCGAAGTGGTGTCGAAGCTGGACTGCTACGAGACGTACAAGGCCATGAAGGCGGTCTATCAGGCACAGTGAGGCGGGAGCGCGGACCTGCGGACCGCACAGCTGCGAGATAGAGGGAGCAGGAGAGCTCCCTGTGACGGCATCAGCGGACGATCGTCCGCTGATGCCGTCATTTTGCCCACGCAGCACGGACAGATGGGCGTGACTTTCCCTGTTTCAGACAAAAGAATTTTGGAGTTCTTTGTTGCAACGGCGACAAAAGTGTGATAACATGGACGACACACGAGGACAAATGACCATAGGAGGGAGACTTCGATGGCAAGAGAGATCAAATACTATATCGTGGCAGCGGACGCGCTCCCGGACATCTTCATCAAAGTGGCAGAGGCCAAGCGGATGCTGCAGATCGGCGAGGTGGATACCGTGGGCGCCGCCACGAAGCGGGCGGGCATCAGCCGGAGCGCGTTCTATAAGTACAAAGACGCGGTGCGGCCCTTCAATGACATGAAGTCGGAGCACATCATCACCTTCTACGCCATGCTCAAGGACAACCCGGGCGTGTTGTCCCGGGTACTCTCCGTGTTCGCGTCTTCTGGCGCCAACATCTTGACGATCAACCAGAGTATCCCCACCAACGGCTGTGCGGCAGTGACCATCTCTGCAGAGACCTCGGAGATGGAGATGTCACTGGATCAGTTCATAACAGAGGTGGGCGGCTTGGAAGGCGTCATCAAATTCGAGATATTAGCAGGCTGACAGAAGGAGAGAGAAGATGATCGAGATCGCGATCATGGGCCTTGGCACGGTAGGCACCGGTGTCGCGCGCGTCGTGGAGGAGAACGCACCGCAGATCGAGCGCAAACTGGGAGAGCCGCTCCGGGTCAAGGCAGTCTTAGTGCGTCATTTCAAAGAGGGACCCTATCGCCACCTGATGACGGACGACTTCAAGGACATCGAAGGAGACGGCGACATCCGGGTCGTGGTGGAGGCCATCGGCGGTGTGGACGCGGCCTATCGATACACCAAACGCGCGTTGGCTGCCGGCAAACACGTGGTGACCGCCAACAAGCAGCTGGTGGCCGAGCGGGGCTGTGAGCTCTTGGCCCTTGCGCGGCAGAAGAACGTCAATTATCTGTTCGAGGCCAGTGTGGGCGGCGGGATCCCGATCCTGCATCCGCTGACACAGTGCATGGCCGCCAACCGGATCGATGAGGTGTACGGCATCCTCAACGGGACCACCAACTATATCCTCACCCGCATGGTCCGCACGGGAGCTTCCTTCGAAGAGGCGCTGCGGGAAGCCCAGGAAAAAGGATATGCGGAGGCGGATCCCACCGCAGATGTGGAGGGCGTCGATGCCGGGCGCAAGATCTGCATCCTGGCGGATCTGGCGTTCGGCCATCAGGTATCTCCCGGAGAGGTACCGATGGAGGGCATCACCAAGCTGTCCCTGCGGGACGTGGAGATCGCGCAGCAGGCGGCGTATCGAGTGAAACTGCTGGGGCGGGCGGTCCGGATGCCTGACGGCGGGCGGACCGCTTATGTTGCGCCTCATCTCCTCCCGAGCGGCCACCCCCTCGCCAATGTGGAGGATGTGTTCAATGCGGTGGTGGTCAAAGGGAACGCCACTGGGGAAGTCATGTTCTATGGGAAGGGCGCGGGGGCGATGCCCACTGCCTCTGCCTGTGTGGCAGACGTGATGGAGGCCCTCCAGGAAAGCCCACAGCGGGAGGAGATCGGCTGGTCGCCGGACGCTGCGGGCTTCGTGGATCCCCGGGAGCTGCCGTCCCGCCACTATTTCCGCGTGCGGGGCACTCTGGAGGACGCCGCAGCGGCTTTCGGCCGCGTAGAGGTCCTGAGCGAAGGGGCGGAGACTGCGTTCCTCACGGAGAGCATGACGGCACGGGAGGCTGGGCTCCGCTGCAGCGGACTGGATGTGTTGGCCCATCTCCGGGCACTGTGACTGGCCGCGCAGGCCTGCTGTGCATATACTGGCGCGGGACCCTTTGGAATCTGAGGCAAAGAAGGAAACATTATGAGTTTGATCGTACAGAAATTCGGCGGCAGTTCCGTCAAAGATGCCCAGCGCATGCGGAACGTGGCCGGTATCATCGCAGAGACCTATCTCCAGGGCAATGATGTGCTCGTAGTCCTATCAGCCCAGGGAGACACCACCGACGATCTCATCGCCAAGGCGGAGGAGATCAATCCCCATGCCTCCAAGCGGGAGATGGATATGCTCTTGTCCACCGGGGAACAGGTATCTGTGGCGCTGTGTGCCATGGCGCTGGAGGCTATGGGACTGCCCTGCGTCTCGTTGGCCGCGTGGCAGGTGGACATCCAGTCCACCGGCGTCCACTCCGATGCCCGCATCAAGCGGATCGGGACAGAGCGGATCCAGTCCGAGCTGGACCAGCACCGCATCGTACTGGTAACGGGCTTCCAGGGCGTGGACCGCAATGGGGACGTCACCACCCTGGGGCGGGGGGGCTCGGATACCAGTGCCGTGGCACTGGCTGCGGCGTTCCGGGCGGACTTGTGTCAGATATATACGGATGTAGACGGCGTGTATACCGCCGATCCCCGGATCGTCCCGAACGCACGCAAGCTGGATGAGATCAGCTACGATGAGATGTTGGAGCTGGCGTCCCAGGGCGCGCAGGTGCTCCATAACCGCAGTGTGGAGCTGGCCAAGAAGTTCCGAGTGAATTTGGAAGTCGTGTCCAGTCTGGAACGGAAGCCGGGCACGAAAGTGAAGGAGGTCACCAAGGTGGAGAAAACCAATATCGCAGGGGTAGCCAAAGACACCAGCATCGCGCAGATCGCTCTGGTGGGCCTGCAGCACGATCCTGGCGTGGCGTTCCAGGTCTTCGACCTGCTGAGCAAGCACGACATCAACGTAGACGTCATCCTCCAGTCCATCGGCCGCGAGGACACGAAGGACATCACGTTCACCGTACATAAGAAGGATCTGGCGGAGACGGAACGGATCCTCACCGAGCATAAGGAGTCACTGAAGTTCGAGCATATCGAGACCAATGAGAAGATGGGCAAGGTCTCGATCGTGGGCGCTGGACTCATGAGCAACTGCGGCGTGGCCGCGAAGATGTTCGAGGCGCTCTATGAGGCGGGGATCAACATCCAGATGATCAACACCTCTGAGATCCGCGTCTCTGTGCTGCTGGACGAGGCGGACGTGAACAAGGCCGTCCGGGCCGTCCACGCCAAGTTCTTCGACGAGGCGTGACGCGCTGCGGCCCCGCCGCATAGGCGGGGCCGTGTGCTGCCGCATGGTCTGTCTCCCGCTGCGCCTGCATACAGTGGAGCGAGAGGTGAGACGCGACATGAAACATCCCTTCGGATCCTTCGCTGTGCGATACTTGACGGCCCTTTTGCTCGGCTTGCTGCTCCTGCTGCTCCATGGACCTGTCCAGGGTGGTCCTTTCGCGGTATTCGTCCCGCAGATACCGAGCCCATGGGAGCTGTCGAAACTGATCTTCTGGCCCATGCTCGTGGCCGGAGCCGTGTACCGCCGGGGCGAGGGCGGCTGCCGGCTGCCCGGGACCGTGCTGACATCCCTTGCCATGGTGCTCGTCAGCTGGGGCGTGCAGGCGCTCTCCGGGGCTGGACTGCCGTGCCTGGCCGTCTGGGTGGTGTTGGCGGCGGCAGGGACGGCTTTCGCACCGGACTGTGAGCGGCACAGGCGTGCCTTTGCGGTCTTGGCGGCGGTACTTTCCGGCGCCTATCTCCTGCTGACCTTCTGGCCTCTGCCCTGGGGCCCATTCGCAGATCCGAGGGGAGCAGCCGCCCTCGCCGCCATCGTGCGGTGACGGACTCTTTACTTTATCCCGGTATCGTGGTATCATCAAACATCGAATACGAAAGGAGCCGCTCCATCCTGTGTGGAGCGGCCATCAAGGAGGAGCTTGCCATGAACGCCATCGTCACCGTCGTTGGTCAGGACCGCGTGGGCATCATCGCCGCTGTGTGCATCCTGCTGTCCAAGTACAATGTGAACATCCTGGATATCTCCCAGACCATCCTCCAAGGGGCGTTCACCATGGTCATGGCCGTGGATGTAGCCAAGTCCACGGCTTCCATCGGTGAGCTGGGCACTGCCCTGGCAGGACTGGGGGACGAGATGGGGCTGTCCATCCGCATCCAGCGGGAAGAGATATTCGACGCCATGCATCGGATCTGAGGAGGGAGAGTATGCTCAATCAAAAAGAGATCCTCTCCACCATCGAGATGATCGACCAGCAGCACCTGGATATCCGCACCATCACCATGGGCATCTCACTGCTCTCCTGCTGCGATCCGGATCCGAAGCGGGCCTGTGAGAAGATATACGACAAGATCACGCGCTATGCAGAGAAGCTGGTCCAGACTGGCGAGGACATCGAACGGGATTTCGGGATCCCCATCGTCAACAAGCGCATCTCCGTCACTCCGATGGCCCTGGTGGCGGGAGCCAGCGAGACGGAGGACTATGTCCCCTTCGCCCTGGCGATGGACCGCGCCGCCAGGACATGCGGCGTCAACTTCATCGGCGGATACTCTGCCCTGGTCCAAAAGGGGATGACGGAGGCGGACGAGCGCCTGATCCGTTCCATCCCACAGGCCCTGGCACAGACGGAGCTGGTCTGTTCCTCTGTGAACGTGGGGTCCACCAAAGCGGGCATCAATATGGACGCGGTGGCACTCATGGGCCGTATCATCAAAGAGACTGCAGAGGCCACGCGCGACCAGGACGGCCTGGGCTGTGCCAAACTGGTGGTGTTCTGCAATGCCGTGGAGGACAACCCCTTCATGGCAGGGGCGTTCCATGGCGTGGGTGAGGCGGAGAAGGTCATCAATGTGGGCGTCTCCGGCCCTGGCGTGGTCCATCACGCGCTGCAGGCCGTCAAGGGAGAGCCCTTCGACGTGGTGGCGGAGACGGTGAAGAAGACCGCGTTCCGTATCACCCGCATGGGCCAGCTGGTGGCCCGCGAGGCCAGCCAGCGGCTGGATACGCCATTTGGCATCGTGGACCTGAGCTTAGCGCCCACTCCGGCCGTCGGAGACAGCGTGGCCCGCATCTTGGAGGAGATGGGACTGGAAGTCTGTGGGACCCATGGGACCACCGCGGCGCTGGCCCTGCTCAACGATGCGGTGAAGAAGGGCGGCGTCATGGCCTCTTCCAGCGTGGGCGGCCTTTCCGGCGCCTTCATCCCGGTCAGCGAAGACGAGGGGATGATCGCGGCTGCACGGGCGGGCACGCTGTGCCTGGATAAGCTGGAGGCCATGACCTGCGTATGCTCGGTGGGACTGGATATGATCGCCGTGCCGGGAGACACTCCTGCGGAGACCATCTCCGCCATCATCGCGGACGAGGCGGCTATCGGCATGGTGAACTGCAAGACCACTGCGGTACGGCTGTTGCCGGCGCCTGGCAAGCATGTGGGAGACACCATCGAGATGGGCGGCCTGCTGGGGAGCGCGCCGGTGATGCCGGTACATGGCGAGTCCAGCGGCGCTTTCATCGCCCGCGGCGGGCGGATCCCTGCGCCGCTGCACAGCTTGAAGAATTGAGGCATCTTTGAGATATCAGGACGAGCCTGCTGCGACTGATCGCAGCAGGCTCGTTTCCGTCAGATGCAGGGCTCACCGGTCTCCTGCGAAACGCACCTGGTCCCGGTCGATCTGCTTTTGATAGCGGTCCGCCTCAGAAAAGACGCAGCCGCAATACTTCTGCATATAGAAGCCCAGCTCCCGCGCGCGCTGGTTCCCGGCCCGGAAGTTGGGCCGGAAATCCCGGTAGAGGAACCGCACACCATATCGCTCGGCCGACCGCTCCGCTGCAGCGGCGATGGCCTCGTGGTCCTGATAGGTACTTGCCAGCAGCGTGGAGGTGAAGGCGGCGAAGCCGTGGGCCGCGGCATACCGGGCCGTTCCCTCCAGCCGGTGCTCATAGCAGTAGGCGCAGCGGTGGTCGATGTCCTCCGCTACATGGCGGACGAACTCCTTGAGGCCGTAATCCTCCTGTACACGTACCTCCATGCCGATAGTGGGGGCGTAGGAGAGCAGGCAATCCCGGCGGGCTTGATATTCTTTCCAGGGATGGATGTTGGGATTGTACCAAAAAGCCACCGGCTCGATCCCTTCAGAGCGCAGGGGGTCGATACAGCTCAGAGAGCACGGGGCGCAGCAGCAATGCAGCAAGACAGTGTCCATGGATGTCCCTCATTTCGATGCTAGATATGGCCAGTATACCATAGCGGCGGCAAAAGGCCAACCCCTGGGAATATCTTCTTCCTTAACAGTTTTTTTACGATCTTTCGGGATTTTGCCGGTTGTCTACGTGACGGGAAAAGAGTATGATACCTGTTAATGTGGTATCTCATGGTCAGCCGCCGCTGGTCGGGGGCTCGACCTTTTCCAAAAGGAGGAACAGAACTTGAAAGTAGGTCTCGATGTGGGATCCACCACCATCAAATGCGTGGTGATGGATGATACGGACCGCATCTTATACAGTACATATGAACGGCATTACAGCCATATCCTGGAGAGATCCGAAGAGCTGCTGCGGCGGATAGCGGAGCAGTATGTGCCAGGCGGCCGCGCCCGGCTCGCGATCTCCGGGTCTGCCGGCATGGGTATGGCAGAGAGCGTGGCTGTCCCCTTCGTGCAGGAGGTGTTCGCGACCCGTGTGGCGGCCAACAAGCTGGCTCCGGGGACGGACTGTATCATCGAGCTGGGCGGGGAGGACGCCAAGATACTATTCCTCAC
>CALXDL010000083.1 GCA_944387055.1 uncultured Oscillospiraceae bacterium | reverse complement strand
CAGGACCAGATACTTCTTCGCCTTCTCCGCCTGGTCCCGGAGGGGCCCCACCTGCAGCTCCAGCTCGCCGATCTTGTCGTTGATGCGCACCAGGTTCTCCTCGGTCCGCTCCAGCCTGCGCTCCGCCTCTTCCTTGCGGTGGCGGAACTTGGAGATACCGGCGGCCTCCTCGAAGATCTCCCGGCGCTCCCCGCTCTTGGCGGAGAGGATCTCGTCGATCTTGCCCTGGCCGATGATGGAATATCCCTCCCGGCCCATGCCGGTGTCCAGGAACAGCTCCGTCACGTCCCGCATGCGGACGGACTGGCGGTTGATGTAATACTCGCTCTCGCCGCTGCGATAATAGCGGCGGGTGACGGCCACCTCCGCCTCCTCCATGGTGGGGAAGATGTGCTCGGTGTTGTCGATCACCAGCGTCACCTGGGCAAAGCCCACCTGTGAGCGCTTCTCCGTACCGCCGAAGATCACGTCCTCCATCTTGGCGCCCCGCAGGCCCTTGGCGCTCTGCTCGCCCATGACCCAGCGGATGGCGTCGGAGATGTTGGACTTGCCTGAACCGTTGGGGCCAACGATGGCGGTGATGTCCTCGCCGAAGTTCAGGACCGTCTTGTCCGGGAAGGACTTGAAGCCCTGGATCTCCAATGCTTTCAGATACACGTTTTCACCTCGGTCGTTTCCACATACTATAACTAATTTAATATATCAGACAAGCGGCCGCATTTCAAGGAGAAATCCACACGCGCCAAGAAGAGGCCGGTCCCCCACTGGGAAGACCGGCCCCTCCTGCTTCGGCCACGCCCGCGCGGGCAGGCGGGCTCATCCGCGCTCTTGGATCTGGCGGTAGAGGCACTGGAGCCCATCGGAAAGGCCGCCCACCGCGTCGATGATGCCCTTGTCCACCGCCTCCTCCCCATAGAGGACGCTGCCCACATCCGCCGCCATGTCGTCTTTGCGCAGCATGAGCGCCTGGAAGTCCCCGGCGGAGATGCGGCTGTGGCTGGAGACGAACGCCACGATCCGCTCCTGGAGCCGCTGGAAGTAGGTATACGTCTGGGGCGCGGCGATGACCGTGCCGCTCATGCGCACGGGGTGGATGGTCATGGCGGCAGACGGCACGGCGAAGCTCCGTTTGGCCGCCACCGCCAGAGGCACGCCGATGGAGTGGCTGCCGCCCAGGACGATGGAGACCGTGGGCTTCGTCATGCCCGCGATCAGCTCCGCGATGGCCAGGCCCGCCTCCACGTCCCCGCCCACCGTGTTGAGCAGGAAGAGGACGCCGTCCACTTCCTCCGACTCCTCCAGCTTGGCCAGCAATGGCAGCACATGCTCGTACTTCGTGGTCTTGGTGCCGCTGGAGGCCGTGGTGTGCCCCTCGATCTGGCCGATGATGCTCAGGCAGTATACGCAGCCGTGGGGTGTGCGGGTGAGCGCCGACCCGAAATCCACGATGGCCTGGGCATCTTCCCGCTGCTGGTCCTTCTCGTCCTCTTCCGTACGGGCGCTGGGACTGGTCGATCTGTTCATCAAGATCCCTCCTTTTCCCTGCTATTGTCCGCACTTTGGCGAAAACTACACGCGCCGCGCCCTTCCTTTTTCAGGCGAGGCGTGGTATCATGCTCTATAAGACTCTCGAACGACTGGAGGACGAACATCGTGGGACAGGCGAAACAGCGCATCGTGGTGAAGGTGGGCACGTCCACCCTCACCCATGACTCCGGGGCTTTGGACCTGTGGAGCATGGAACATCTGGTCCGGACCCTGGCGGACCTGCAGGGCATGGGGCACGAGGTGATCTTGGTCTCCTCCGGCGCCATCGCCGTGGGCACCGCCAAGCTGGGCCTCTCCGAGCGGCCTAAGGAGCTGCGGATGAAGCAGGCGGCCGCCGCTGTCGGCCAGTGCCGGATGATGCACATCTATGACAAGCTCTTCTCCGAGTACAACCGCTCCATGGCCCAGATCCTCTTGACCGGGGACGACGTGGAGGACCCGGACCGTGCCGGCCACCTGCGCAGCACCTTCTCCGCCCTGCTGGAGATGGGCGTCATCCCGGTGGTGAACGAGAACGACTCCGTCTCCTCCGCCGAGATCGAGACGGGGCGCCACAAGGTCCTGGGCGACAATGACACCCTCTCCGCCATCGTGGCGGAGCTGTGCCAGGCGGACCTGCTGGTGCTGCTGAGCGACATCGACGGGCTCTACGACGCGGACCCCAAGACGCACCCGGAGGCCAAGCTCCTCCACTCCGTGGCGGAGCTGACGCCGGAGATCCTGGAAATGGCCGGCGGAGCCGGCAGCTGGCGGGGCACCGGCGGCATGGCCACCAAGCTCTCCGCCGCCCGCATCGCCATGGCCGCGGGGTGCGACATGGTGATCACCAACGGCAAGCGGACGGAGGATCTATACGGCATCGTGGAGAGGCAGGACATCGGGACACGGTTCATCGCCCAACAGCGCAAGGGATGACCCCGGCGGCGGGACCGGATGCGCGCCGCCCCCGATGGGTCCCGCGCCGCTGGGAAGAGATATCCCTTCCGATCAGAAAGGAGGCCCCCCTGGATGAAACGGACCGTGCTCTTTCTCTGCGCCTGCGCGCTGGCCGCGGGCCTGGGTTTTTTCGCCGGCTCCTCCATGCAGAGGCAGGAAGCCCTGGAACAGCAGTCCTATCAGTGCGCTGCCATGCTGCGCAACGCCGTGGGGAAACTGGAAGAGCTGCGCGCCGCCTATGACCCAGACGTGATGGAGGCGCTGATCAGCAACGTTTACGCCGCATACTGCCGTGCGGATGACGCAGAGCTCTCCGCCGCCCTCTACACACTGTGGAACGCCCTGATCTTCGACGGAGAAGCCCTGCCGGGACACGAGGCCGCCCTGACGGAGGCCCTGCAGTGCGGCGATCCCCAGGCCATCGAGACGGCCGCCAGAGAGATCCGCAGCGCCCCATGAGCGGACGGTCCATCCGCAGATATCTACGGCCAAAGACCCGCAGGACGCGGCCCGCATCATCCGGGAGGCGATCCCCAAGCAATAAAAAAAGATAGCCGCCCAACCCTGAACAAGCAAGCGGCTATCTAAAACCAAAGTGGAGGCGGTCAAAGCCTGCCATCTGGCCGCCTCCATCATAACATAGCAGGCAGCGGAAAACAAGCCTAAGAGGTGAGCGCGTTGTATATCATCACAGTACCCGGATCCCGGTCTATAAAAAGGAGGTCCCTGATATGACTCCATTGCAGCAGCAAGCCACAGCGGCCAAAGCCGCCACTTACGTCCTGGCCACCGCCGGGACGGCCAAGAAGAACGCGGCCCTCTCCGCCATCGCGGACATCCTGACGCAGCGGCAGGCGGAGTGGCTGGCCGCCAACGCCGAGGACGTGGCCGCCGCCAAGGAGGCCGGGATGCGCCCGGCCATGCTGGATCGGCTGACCCTGACGCCGGAGCGCATCGCCGGCATCGTGGAGGGCGTGCGCCAAGTGGCCGCTCTCCCTGACCCCATCGGCAAGGTGGATAAGATGGAGACCCGGCCCAACGGTCTGATCATCGGCCGCCGGCGGGTCCCCCTGGGCGTCATCGCCATCATCTTCGAGGCCCGGCCCAACGTCACCGTGGACGCGGCGGCGCTGTGCCTGAAATCCGGCAACGTGTGCATCCTCCGGGGCGGGAAGGAGGCCATCCGCTCCAACCGCTGCGTCACGGAGCTGATGCGCCAGGCGCTGCGGTCCGCGGGCCTGCCGGAGGGGTGCATCTCCCTGGTGCAGGACACCAGCCACGAGACGGCAAACGAGCTGATGCACCTGGACGGGTATGTGGATGTGCTGATCCCCCGGGGCGGCGCGGGACTGATCCGGGCCGTGGCCAAGGAGGCCAGCGTCCCCGTCATCCGCACCGGCGAGGGCGTGTGCCACATCTACATCGACGACGAGGCGGACCTGGACATGGGCGCCAACATCCTCTTCAACGCCAAGTGCTCCCGCCCCTCCGTGTGCAACGCCGTGGAGTGCGTGCTGGTCCACCGGGACGTGGCGGCGGCGTTCTGGGAGAAGGCCCTCCCCCTGCTGGACGAGAAGGGCGTGGAGCTGCGGGCGGACAGCGGGGCCCTGGCGCTGCTGGGCACCCGGGCGATCCCGGCGGCGGAGAGCGACTGGGACGCGGAGTACGACGACTACATCCTGGCGGTGAAGACGGTGGGCGGCATGGACGAGGCCATCGTCTTCATCAACGCCCACGGCACCCAGCACTCCGAGGCCATCATCACGCGGGACTACTTCAAAGCCCAGCGGTTCCTGGACCAGGTGGACGCGGCGGCGGTGTATGTCAACGCCTCCACCCGCTTCAC
>CALXDL010000082.1 GCA_944387055.1 uncultured Oscillospiraceae bacterium | reverse complement strand
GCCTGCGCGCATCTGAACCTGTTCCCGGACGGTTCGCAGCAGGCCGAGCTGGCGCTGCCCGCGGGCCTCTATGATCGCCAGGGCATCCTGGACGGGATCGTCTATCCTCTGCTGGGGGACCGTCTGGTCCCGCCTGTGTTCAACGGTTTCATCTGGCGCTACCTCTTCTCCGCGGACATCATCCGGGGCGCTGCCATCTCGTTCGAGGGCGCCTATCTGGAGGACGAGCTGTTCCTGATGGAATACTTCTGCAACGCCGGGAAGCTCGCCGTCACGGATGAGCCTTTGTACCGGTATCTCTTCAATCCCGCCTCCGCCACACGCAAGTATATGAAGGACTTCCTCCAGGTCTTCCGCCGCTTCATGGAGCGCAAGGAGGCCCTGGCCGCCCGCTATCAGCTGGACGGGGCCCGCCCCCAGTGGCGGGAGGACTCCAACTGGGCGGGACTGCTCATCGCCATCGGCAATGAGTACGCCCGCGGGAACGAGAAGTCTATCCCCCAGCGCCGTCAGGCCGTGGAGGCGCTGTGCCGCCAGCCGGAGATGGCGCACGCCATCCAGGCCCTGTCCCCGCGCGGTCTGGGCCGCAACAAGCAGATCGTGGCGGATCTGGTGCGCGGCGGGCATTTTTCCCTGTTGACCCTGCTGTACCGGTTGAAGAACCGGATCTGATGGAATGAGGAGCATATCTCCATGACCCTTCTGTATGAAAGCCAACTCTATCACCTCTGGTGCGCGCTGTGCGCCGTCTATCTGGACAGCGGCCTCCACCGGCTCCTGGTGCGTCTGGGCGCTTGGTGTACCCGGCAGATCGATGAGAGCCGGATCCTCCGTCCCCTGTGCCGGGAGGGCGTGGTGGCCCGCTCCTGGCCGGAGAGCGTCCTGTGCCGCCTTTTGACCTTTCTGGTGGATCTGCCCGCCTGGCTGCTCCACAAGCTCTATACGGCGCTGCCTCTGACGTTCCAGGACAGCGCGATCTCCCGCCTGGCCTTTGCCATGGGCGGCGAGACTGCCATCGCCCAGTCCTGGGTGATCATGCTCTTGTGGATCATCCCCTTCTCCCATTGGAACAACGCCTATAGCCTCATGGCCTTCGCCGCGCTCCTGGTGCTCTTCTATGCGGGCGCCATGCCCAGGGAGCGGTCCCGCCTGGACCTGGCCAACGTGGGCTTCTATCCCGTGGTGCTCTTCGGCTCCATGTTCCTGGCCGTGGCCTTCTCTTACGCGCCTTCCCTGTCCCTGCGCTTTTTGTTCTATCACATCTCCGCCGCGCTGTGTGTGGTGCTGACGGTCAGTGCCGTCCGGTGCGCCGGCGATCTCAAGCGGCTGGCCGCCGGCGCCGGCGTCTGCGTGCTGGTCTCCTCTGTCTACGGGGCGTATCAGCGCATCCAGGGCGTGGAGGTCAACGCCTCTTATGTGGACTTGACGGTGAACGCCGGGATGCCCGGGCGGGTGGAGTCCTTCTTCGACAATCCCAACACGTTCGCAGAAGTGCTGATCTTGTTGCTGCCGCTGGTGCTGGCCCTGGTCCTGTGTTCCAACCGCTGGTGGACGAAGCTGGCCGCCTGCGGTGTGTTGGCTGTGGGCGCGGCCGCGCTGGGTATGACCTATTCCCGCGCCAGCTGGGTGGGTATGGCCTGCGCCATGGTGGTCATGGTCTTCCTCTGGAAGCCCAAGTTCATCCCCGCGTTCCTCGTGCTGTGCCTGCTGTGCATCCCCCTCCTCCCCACCACGATCTGGAATCGGATCCTCACCATCGCCAATCCCAAGGATTCCTCCACCGCCAGCCGGATCCCGCTGTACGAAGCGGCGCTGGAGGTCATCCGGACCTCTCCGATCACCGGCGGCGGCCTGGGGACGGCTGCCACGCAGGCCTATATCGAAGACTTCAACCTCTATCACGGCAGCGCGCCTTTCGTCCATGCCCACAACTTCTATCTCCAGGTCTGGATCGAGGCGGGGCTGCTGGGCGTGGCGAGCTTCGTGGCCTCCATGCTCTGGAACATCAAGCGGGCGGCCCACACGGTCCGCCACTGCGCTGATTCCGCGGCGCGGACCATCACCTGCGCCGGCGCGTCCGCCATGTGCGGGGCCATGGTCTGCGGTCTGGCCGACTATCTGTGGAACTATCCGCGCGTCATGTGCATCTTCTGGTTCGTTTTCGCTCTGACGATCGCAGGCATCAAGGTCTGCCACGCGGAAGGCTCCAGGTGACGCTGCCCCGCTGGCAGGCCTCCTCCGGTGCCGCCGTGCGGAGGGGCGTTGGGACCGTCTCCCCCACTCCATGCGCCCGTGTCGAGCGCATCAGCCGTCCCCTGACGGGGGACGGCTGGCAGTCTGGCCGGTGCGCAGCCCCCGTCAGACAGAGCGTCAAACGGATCGCCCGGCTTCTTTGAACGGATGGCGGTGCCTCATCGCTTTCCCGGTCGGTCCATCGGACACGAGGAGCGCTCCTCGCGGCCAGCAGACACGAAAAACTTGCTTTTTCTCTTCCGACATGGTATCATGCTGGAAGTCGGATCTTCCGAGGCCGCACAGGGACCTCTGGCCTTTCCCCATATAAGAAGGCCCCATGGCCCCGCGTCCGGCTCCTGTCCAGCCGCCGGAAGATGTCCGCCCCTATCCCGTGGACTGGAAAATAGGATATCCGGGTGTAGCGCAGTTGGTAGCGCGCTTGCTTTGGGAGGACACGCCCGGGCAGTACTACAATTTCATATCGGGGTGTTGCGCAGTTGGTAGCGCGCCTGCTTTGGGAGCAGGAGGCCCGGGGTTCG
>CALXDL010000081.1 GCA_944387055.1 uncultured Oscillospiraceae bacterium | reverse complement strand
ACCCCGTTGCGGAAATAGGTGCTTTCGTAGCGGTCAAAGAAAAGCAATAATCCGAACCCTTCACCGATTGGAAATGGGTTCGGATTATATGGGTTTGGTGCGCGAGGCGGGACTTGAACCCGCACGTCCGTAATGGACACTAGAACCTGAATCTAGCGAGTCTGCCAATTCCACCACTCGCGCATATGATCGAACGGCCCGTCTTTGGGGAACGGACTTGGTGCGGCTGACGGGATTTGAACCCACACGTCGATTCGGACACCAGCACCTCAAGCTGGCCTGTCTACCAGTTCCAGCACAGCCGCAGATATGTTCCTCCGCCCAAGATCCCCGGAAAAGACTGCTTGATTATTATAGCGGGAACCGCCGCCGATGTCAACCATATTTTTTCGTTTTTTGCAGATATCGCCCGCGTCCCCGCCTGGGCCATATGACCGGGAGGGGACGCGGGCGGCTGGTCAGCGGCATTCCATGGGCACGTAGCTGCGATGTTCCTCCACGCACTCATAGCGGGGGCGGATCAGCTTGCCGCCCACCGAGAGCTCTTCCATCCGGTGGGCGCTCCAGCCGGAGATCCGGGCCACGGCGAAGAGGGGCGTATACAGCTCCATGGGCAGGCCCAGCATCTCATAGACGAAACCACTGTAAAAATCGATATTGGTGGACAGGGCCGCCTTGTGCTGACGTTCCATCAGCAGGGCCTTGCCGACCTTTTCCACGTTGGCATAGAGGGCCAGCTCCTGTTCGCGCCCCTTTGCCGCTGCCAGGCGGTGGACATGCTCCCGGAACACTTCGCACCGGGGATCGCTCTTGGTGTACACCGCATGTCCCAGCCCGTAGATCAGCCCGCTGCGGTCGAAGGCGTCCTTGTTCAGGATACGGGTCAGATAGTCCGCGACGCACGCCTCGTCGTTCCAGTCCCGTACATGGGCCTTGATGTCCGCCATCATCTCCATCACCTTGCTGTTGGCGCCGCCGTGACGGGGGCCTTTCAGCGAGGCCATGGAGGCCGCGATGGCTGAATAGGTGTCTGTGCCGGAGGAGGTGACGACGTGGTTGGTGAAGGTGGAGTTGTTGCCGCCGCCATTGTCCGCATGCAGCACCAGCGCCACATCCAGAGTCCGGGCCTCCAGGTCCGTGTAACACTGATCCTCCCGCAGCAGCCGCAGGAAGTTCTCGGCTGTGGACAGCTCCGGCTTGGGGACATGGATGAACAGGCTCTCCCCCTGGCTGTAGCGCCAGGCCTGATAAGCGTAGATCGCCAGCACCGGCATGTTGGCCATGAGCTGGAGACACTGGCGCAGCACGTTCTCCAAGCTGATGTCATTGGGCTTGTCATCATAGCAGAACAGCGTCAGGATGCCCCGCTGCATGGTGTTCATCAGATCTTTGGGCGGCGCTTTCAAGATGACATCGCGGAAGAAGTTGGTGGGAAGGGTCCGGTAAGATGCCAGCTGGTCGCAGAAGGCGCGGAGCTGCTCGGCCGTAGGCAGTTCGCCGAAGAGCAGGAGATACGCGGCTTCCTCGAAAGCGAAGCGGCCGCGCTCCGCAGAGCCGGTGACCAGCTCCCGGCAGTCGATCCCCCGATAGTAGAGCATGCCGTCGGTGGGGATGATGCGCTCAGTATCCCCGGCACTTTCCGTGACGTCGTAGGACTGGATCTCTGCCACGCGGGTCAGACCGGTCAACACGCCGCGGCCATCCTCGTCCCGGAGCCCCCGCTTCACATTATATTCTTTGTATAACTTGGGGTCGATATAGTTCTTCTTTTCCCACTGTTCTTTCAGCGCCATGATGGCGGGGGTGATCTCACAATAGGAATTCTCTCGATTCTCTTTCCAGACCATAAACGGGGCACTCCTTTCGGTCGCGGCCGCAGCCGTTGTTCTATTTGCAATAATAACACTATGTTCCTTCATTTTCAATCGCATAAGCGCTAATAATAAAAAAATTTTTTGTATTTTTTGCATAATGATAAAATTGACTTGCATTTTCTGGTGGAGGAATGATAGAGCTGGAGACAAAAAGGCGCCGCCCCCATCGGGGGCGGCGCCATATGGATGCGCGCATGGGTCACAGCTGCGAGAGCGTCTCGCCGATGGGGTCGGTGATGACCAAGTCTGCGTCCAGGTCCTGGGCCACGGCGGACTTGTTGATAAGCACCAGCTTGTGGCCCTGATAGTAGCGGATGAGCCCGGCCGCAGGATAGACGTTCAGGGAAGTGCCGCCGATGATGAGCATGTCCGCTTGGGCAATCGCCCGCACGGCGGCCTCCAGGGTCTTCTGGTCCAGGGGCTCTTCGTAGAGCACCACGTCCGGCTTGATGATGCCGCCGCAGGTGCAGCGAGGCACGCCCTCGCTGTGGAGGATGGCATCCAGCCCATAAGCGCGTCCACACCGCTCGCAGTGGTTCCGATGGACGCTGCCGTGGAGCTCCAAGACATTGCGGCTGCCGGCAGCCTGGTGGAGCCCGTCGATGTTCTGGGTCACCACCGCCCGCAGCTTGCCGGTCCGCTCCCACTGGGCCAGCTTCCGGTGGGCGGCGTTGGGCTTGGCCTCCGGGGCCAAGAGCTTGGCGCGGTAGAAGCGGAAAAATTCCTCGGGGTTGCTTTCATAGAAGGTATGGCTTAAAATCACCTCAGGTGGATAGCTCCACTGTTGATGATAGAGCCCATCGGTACTGCGGAAATCCGGGATGCCGGATTCGGTGGAAACGCCGGCCCCGCCGAAAAAGACGATGTTGTCGGATCCTTCCACCAGCCCTTTCAAGGCCTGTACGGTCTCTGTCATCGGAAAACACCTCCATCTCTTCGATAAGGAGAACAGACGATGAACATCCAGATATTCGGTTCCTCCAAGTCCTTCGATTCTAAGAAGGCGGAACGGTGGTTCAAGGAACGCCGCATCAAATATCAGTATATCGACCTGCCCTCAAAAGGATTATCTCCCCGAGAGTACCAGTCCGTCAAGCAGAAAGTGGGGTTCGAAGCGCTGGTGGACACGAGATGCCGGGCTTACGAAGCGCTCTATATGGCCTATCTCGGTCCGGCCGCACAGGAGGAGAAGCTGCTGGAACATCCGGAGCTGTTCGCTGCACCCATCGTCCGCAATGGGCGGGAAGCGACCGTGGGATACCGCCCGGAGATCTGGCAAACTTGGACATAAGCGGAGGATCTGCGTGGATCGGTGCATATACTAAGCATCGATGCGACGGACTGCGCAGAGGAAGGAGGCGGATGCGCCATAGACTGGAGACGATTCGACCGGCTGCCGCACAATCGTATCCTGCGGGGCGGCTATCTGATGGTCCAGCGGTATCTGCGGCATAACGTGGGGGTCCAGAGCGCAGCTTTGGCATTCTATCTGCTGTTCATGCTCTTCCCATTCATGATCTTCATCAGTTCCCTCCTGGGCCTGCTGGAGCTGGACGTGGCGGGCATCCTCCAGTTCTTGGCGGGATTCCTGCCCAAGGAGGTCGTGGCGTTCGTAGAACTGTATCTGAACCATGTGCGGGATCATCCCAGCATGGAACTGATGTTCTTCGGCCTCTTCTTCTCGATCTATTTCCCCATGCGGGCCACCAATGCGCTGATGCGCTCCGTGCGGACGGCCTATCACCTGGGACCGCCCCGGGGCGCGATCCGGCAGGGGGTCAAGAGCCTGCTGTATACGGTGATGCTGATCGTTGCCATTGCGCTGACATTGACGCTCATGACCGTCAGCGACCGACTCTTGGCCTATGCCATGGAGAACTTCGGGCTCCCCGCTTTCGTAGCGGAGCTTTGGGGAAGGCTGCGCTTCCCGGTGACGGCCCTGGTGGGATACTTCGCCATCTTCCTGCTCTATGCGCTGGCGCAGGACAGCCGCCAGCCGTGGAGGAACATCTGGCCGGGTGCTTTGACGGCCCTGGCGGCTTGGCTGGGCGTATCTTCCTGCTATGCACTGTATGTGGAGGATTTCGCTGACTACTCGCTGCTGTACGGTTCCATCGGGACGGTGATCGTGCTGCTGATCTGGCTGTATATGAGCGCCATGGTGCTGATCATGGGGGCAGAGCTGAACGGGACGCTGCTGTCCATGCGTAAAGACAGTGCCGGCAGTGGTAGATCTGTATGAAATAAATATATATTCATATACTATGTAAAAAATAAACATTTCCATCTGGAAGATATTGGGCCATATGCATATTGACAACAGGACGCGCGATATTGTAGGATATCTCCATATTACTCAGAAAGCTTCATCTGGATGGCGCCGAGATGTATGCTGGATATGGTCGGGAAAATGTTTTCCTTAGAGAAAGGTATGCATTTTTATCCAGACTGATCAGAAGGGGAGATGGAAATGAAGATGATGAAGAGGATGCTCGCGGCAGTCCTGACAGCGTCGATGCTGCTGGCTGGCTCCGCTGCCGCGGCGGGACCTGTGGTGGAGCCTGTGCCTGCGGATGGAGCAGACGCACCGCAGGACGAGGCGATCTGGATCTCTTTGACAGAAGCGTCCAGCCAGGAAGTGACGTTCACATCGCCTGATTACTACACGTTCGCCTCCGTGCAGGATCAGGAGATCACGTGGACGCTGGAACGGCTCACCTCCTATGCTGAGCCGGAGGGCGGCGTGGACCACCCGCTCCGGGATGAGGACGAGATGTATCCCAACGAGCTGGACGAGATCGTGCTGGGCCAGATCGATGCCAGTCACAGTTCCTATCTGAAGATCAGCAACGTGACCACCACAGTCGAGGCGGGTACGGACGGGAGCACCCTGACGCTGACCTTCGATGTGGCACCTATGATCAGCCGGGGCAACGAGAGTGCCCCCCACAGCAACGGCGGGGCCTATCTGGACGTGTGCGGCACCTTCCTCCTGAAGGCGGAGGACGCCGCTGGCCAGGAGATCGGCCTGGGCAAGGACGTCACCGTGGAGATCGAGCCCTATGCCTCTTTCCACACCATGTGGGACATCTATGAGGAGCTGGATCGCTTGGCACAGCTGGGCGATGATGACGATTCCACCGCCCGGCCCTATGTGTCGTTGGAGAGCATGGGGACGTCCAACGCCGGGTATGATATGCCTTATCTGATCGTGGCGAAGGACAGCCAGACAGTGGAGGATTGGCTGGCCCTGTGCGAACGGGCCGAGACGGAGCCGGACGAAGTGCTGGAGGAATTGGAAGCTGGTGCGCTGGAGTATCAGGTACCGGTGGTCTATTCTAATATCCATGCCAATGAGGTGGCTGCCGCCGACGGTGTGCTGGAGTTCGCGAAGCTCCTGGTGGAACAGGAGACGATCGACTACACCAAACTGACCGGCTTCACGCCGGAGGGCGAGGCGAAGCGGGACCTCCAGCGGGAGACCCAGGGGCTGTATCTGCCGGAACTGGTGGCGGACAAGACCAATTTCCTGGGGTCTATCTGGCCCTCTGACGACAGCCAGCTCTCCGGCAAGGTGGAGGGATTCGACGACTACTACACCAGCGAGGAGACCACCGTGACCGTGGACAGTCTGCTGGACGATGTCTTTTTCCTCCTGGTGCCCGAGGAGAACGTGGAGGGCCGGATGTATGTGACCAGGACCTCCTCCGGCGGTTATGACCTCAACCGTGACAACTCCTTCCAGACGCAAGCGGAGACCCAGAACATGCAGCGCCTGATCGCCGCATATGACCCCGTGACGCTGCTGGAGCTGCACGGTCAGGTGACCGGCTTCCAAGTGGAGCCCTGCACTCCGCCCCATGAGCCCAACGTGGAGTATGACCTGCTCTCGGAGCATCTCATGACTGGCGGCGAGGCCTTCGGTGCCGCGGCTGTGGCCAACAATGACGACTGGCAGAGCTATGTCATCCCCATGCGGGACTATTTGACCAGCGATCAGGACGGCGATCCCTATTGGGAGGCGCCCTGGGACGACATGTCCACCAGCTACACGCCCCAGTTCGCCATGCTCCAGGGCTGCGTGGCCTATACCGTGGAGCTGCCCGCCTATTCCGACTCTGCACGGACCGCGGCCACCTATGGCCTGGTGGGACTGTCGGACTATGTGGCGGCGAACAAGGAGAGCTATTTCTACGACTTGGTGAGCATCTACGCCCGCTGCGTGGACAATGAGGATACCGATGCGCAAGTGGCTCCCTGGCTGGCGGATGCCCATGATGTGGAGGGCGCTGAGGCGGCTCTCTTCCGGCCTGCCTACGACGGTGAGGGCGAGAATGGCCAATTCTTCCCGGAGTGCTACATCATCCCCCTGGACAGCGCCCATCAGACCAATCTCCAGGCCGCTTATGACATGATCGAGTGGCTCACCCGCAATGACGTGAAGGTGGGCATCACCGGCGAGGCCTTCTCCTATGAAGGAGAGACCTATCCCGCGGGGACCATGATCGTCTCTATGTACCAGGCAAAGCGTGCGGTGGCCAACGGCGTGCTCTATGACGGGACCCTCATCCGGAACTGGACGGACCTCTATTCTGAGGGGATCACCGCGTTCAACTATACCCGCGGCTTCGACATGATCGCCTGCGCCAAGCCCGACGCCTATGAGGAGATCGCGGACGCTGTGGACATCACGCTGGACAGCGAGAGCGCTGCAGAGTTCCTGGAGGAGAACGCCGCGTCCCAGTTCAGCGGCCGGACCGGCGGGGACGTCATCATCTCCAATGCCTCTGAGGATTCCACGGCCGCCGTCAACGCGCTGCTCCAGGCAGGCGAGCAGGTGGGCATGATCACCGAAGGCGACTATGAAGGCGACTTCATCTGCTCTTATGACGACTGGCTGAGCGTGTGTGAGGACTATGTCCTCACCGGCACCGGTGTGGTGGAGCCCGATGTCACTGCCTATTCCATCGAGAAGGCCCCCAGCGTCTACATCAGCGGCACGGCCTCCGCTCTGCGGGAGAGCAGCGTCGGCTATATCTACACGAACTTGGTGGCGAGTTCCTACAGCTACCATTATGACCGCATGGCCATGGAACTCATGGGGTTCCAGACCACCGAGGACGCTTCGCAGGCAGATGCAGTCATCGGCGCGACGAGCCTGGATGCTGACGGCTTGGCCGCCGTACAGAGCGGTGTCCCCTATGTGGGGTACACGTCCTCTGCCGTCAGGACGGTCAGCCGGGAGCTGCTGCCCACCATCAGCACGGCCAGTACCTCTGGCATGGACTGCCTGGGCCATGTGATCTATCCGGAGAAGACCCTGGTCAACGCCAGCTACATCAGCGATGGAGACGACGTGCTCTACGGCTATGGTACCTCCTATTTCACCGCTGTGCCGGAGGGAGCCAAGATCCTGGTCCAGCGGGATGGGACAGAACCCATGGAGGGCTTCCTGAACGGCGATGAGGAGAGCTATCAGGCGTTCCTGAACGGCATCCAGGGATTCTCCTATCAGGGCCTTGACCAGGACGGCAACACAGTCGATATCACGCTTTTCGCCAATACGCTGACCAACAAAGCCCACCAGCGGGATGAATATGCCTTCATCAGCAACGCGATCTTCGCGAGCCTGCTGACGGATGAGGCATATCAGGTCACGGAGCGCACGGGCGGTGGCTCCTCTTCCAACAGCAAGCCCGCCATCGACCCTAACGCGGGGCAGAGTGGGTCCGCAGGCACGGCAGAGTTTTCAGATGTCCCGGCCAGTGCTTATTACGCAGATGCCGTGGAGTGGGCTGTGGGCCAGGGCGTGACCTCGGGGACCACGCAGACCACCTTCAGTCCCAGCGCGGTATGTACCCGCGCGCAGACAGTCACCTTCCTCTGGCGGGCCGCAGGCAGCCCGGAACCGCAGACCACCGTTTCTCCCTTTACGGATGTGAGCAGCGATGCCTACTACTATGATGCGGTGCTGTGGGCAGTGGAGCAGGGCATCACCACGGGTACCACGGCCACCACCTTCACGCCGGACGCTACAGTGACCCGCGCCCAGACGGTCGCCTTCCTATGGCGCGCTGCAGGCACCCCCGCATCCACCGGCACCAATGCGTTCAGCGATGTGAGCGGCGATGCCTACTATCACGATGCGGTGCTGTGGGCGGTGGACCAGGGAGTGACCAATGGCACCACCGCTACGACGTTCGCTCCCGCCCAAGGCTGTACCAGGGCCCAGACGGTGACGATGCTATACCGCTGCTACGGCCAGTGACCAGCCCCATGCGGCCGCAAGAGCGGAACAGAGAGGCTCCATCCGATCCTGGATGGAGCCTCTCTCGGCTGTACGGGAGGAAGCGGCGGGACGAGACGGAAAAGTTTACACAATGTTGATCCGTTCCGCATCCAGCGCGGTATACTATAGACGAGTTCCTCTTTACTTTGCAGGGGAGATGCTCTAGAATAAGCCATAATGGGGCTTTCAGGCGCCTTCCGGTGCATAGCCGGTGCACGTTTCATGCCCCGCGCCCATAGGGCGGCAGAAAGGACGATATCCAATGGAAGAAAAACGGATGGAATATGCCCGGCTCCTGATCCGGGTGGGCTTGAATATCCAGAGAGGACAGACCCTGGTGATCTCTTCGCCGGTGGAATGTGCTGATTTCGCACGGATGTGTGCCCGGGAGGCCTATGACGCAGGCTGCCGGGAAGTGGTGATGAATTGGCACGATGATGCACTGGGCCGTATGAGATACCTCTGTGCAGATGACGCCGTATTCGACACGGTGCCGCTGTGGCGGCGCCATTTCTTCAATGACTATGCACTGGAGGGGGCGGCATATCTGGCCATCTCCGCGGCGGATCCGGAGAACCTCAAAGGCGTGGACGGCGGGCGGATCATCCGGGCCCAGCAGGCCAGTGGGAAAGCGCTCAAGGACTTCGACCGTCTCCAGATGTGCGGTGGGTTCCCCTGGTGCATCGCCTCCATCCCGATCCCCAGCTGGGCCAAGACCGTGTTCCCTGATCTGCCCCAGGAGCAGGCGATGGAAAAGCTCTGGGACGCCATTTTCTCCGCTGTACGCATCAACGGCGACGGACAGGCCGTGGAACGCTGGCATACGCACCTTGCCACCCTCCACCAGCGGCTGGATAAGCTCAACGCGCTGCGCCTGCGGACGCTGCACTATCGGAACGCGCTGGGCACAGACCTGACAGTGGAACTGCCCGAGGGGCATATCTGGGAGGCGGGCAACGACGTGACCCTCTCCGGCCAGGAATATATCGCCAACATCCCGACGGAAGAGATATTCACCTCTCCTCTCAAGACGGGCGTCAATGGCGTGGTATATGCTTCGCTGCCCCTGGTCCATGATGGCAACATCATCGATAAGTTCCACTTCGTGGTCAAGGACGGCAAGATCGTGGAGGCCCACGCCCAGCGGGGAGAGGAGACCCTCCAGGCTGCCATCCGTGTGGACGAGGGCGCCAGCTACTTCGGCGAGGTGGCCCTGGTGCCCTATGACAGCCCGATCTCTGCCCAGAAGCTCTTGTTCTACAACACCCTCTTCGATGAGAATGCCGCCTGTCACATCGCCTTCGGCGAGGCGTATCCCTGCTTGGAGGGGGGCCAGCAGATGAGCAAGGAAGAGCGCAAGGCCCGGGGCCTGAACGATTCCATCACCCATGTGGACTTCATGGTGGGCACCCGCGATCTGTCCATCACGGGCACGACCCAGGATGGACGGGAGATCCCCGTGTTCGTGGATGGCAATTTCGCCGAGGGCTTTTGAGTGCGAGAGGAGGTAGGGACAGATGACGTATGATAAGAGACGCAGCGATGACCAAGTGCTGATCGTGGAAGGCGCCGCCGTCACTGGAGAGGTGGCCCTGGGACGCGGCGTGAACATTTGGTATGGCGCTGTCCTCCGGGGCGACATGGGCGCCATTACTGTGGGCGAGGATACCAACATCCAGGACGGGGCCATCCTCCACGAGACGACAGTGGTGGGCCGCGGCTGCACCATCGGCCACGGCGCGATCGTCCACGGCTGTACGATAGGGGACAACACCCTCATCGGCATGGGAGCCATCGTCCTCAACGGCGCCAAGATCGGCCGGGACTGTATCGTGGGCGCCGGGGCCCTGGTGACGGGGAAGATGGATGCGCCGGACGGGACTATGATCCTGGGGAGCCCGGCCAAGGTGGTCCGCCCGCTGACTCCGGAGGAGATCCAGAGCAATCGAGACGCCATGGAGGAGTACCTGGAGGCCGCGGCCCATTACCGCGCCGGACAGGCGGGCAAAGTGCAGTAAAGACCCCGGCCCCATGGCCTGTGTTTCGTTGGATCGGATACTTGTAAGGGCGTGCGGCGGCGTATATACTGGCTCTTGATCTGCATGCGGGTCTTCCCGCACGAGGAAAAAAGGAGCTTTTCCCATGACGCTGTCGTTCTCTCCACAGACCCGGCGGGTCTTCCATCTGTCTCTGCCCATCTTTGCGGAGCTGCTGCTCCAGCTCTTGGTGGGCAACATGGATCAGTTCATGATCTCCCACTTCGGCACAGCTGCCGTATCTGCCATCGGCAACGGCAACCAAGTGATGAACGTGGTCATCATCGTCCTGGAGACCATGAGCGCCGCCACGACCATCCTCCTGACCCAGCATATCGGTGCTGGCCGGACTGGAGAAGCGTGCGATGAGATCGCCACCGTCGGGACGGCCGTCAGCGCGGTATTCAGCCTAGCCATGGGCCTGATGCTGCTGTGCGGACCGCAGGTGCTCTTCACGCTCCTGCGCACGCCGGAAGAGGCTTTCGCCGGTGCCTGCTTGTATACCCGCATCGTGGGGGGCGCGGTGTTGCTCCAGGGACTGTACATCGAGCTTTGCGCCATCCTCCGCAGCTATGCCCTCCTCAAGGAGGTGGTGGCGGTGTCGGTGGTGATGAACCTTTTGAACATCGCAGGCAACGCCATCCTCATCAATGGGTGGCTGGGCCTGCCGCAGATGGGCGTGGCCGGCGCAGCCGTGTCCACTTGCATCTCCAAAGGCGTGGGGCTGGTGCTGGTGCTGATCATGCTGCGGCGCAAATGCAGCGTGCGTTTCTCCCTGCGCTATCTGCGGCCCTTCCCGGCGGCGACCTGTAAACGGCTGCTGGGCATCGCGATGCCGGCGGGCGCGGAGTCGCTGTCGTATAATATCTCACAGATATCCATCCTGCGCTTCATCAATCTCATGGGGACGACGGTCGTGGCCACCAAGGTCTATGCCAGCATGCTGGCGAACGTGGCGTACGTGTACTCCATCGCCGTGGCCCAGGCCACGCAGATCATCCTGGGCTATATGCTGGGCGGGAGGAAGCTGGACGAGGTCAGCGGCCGGGTCTGGTCCACGGTCCGGATCGCACTGGTGGTCTCTGAACTGCTGACGCTGGCGATCTTTCTCTTCAGCGATCCCATCTACAGCATCTTCACACAGGACCCGGCCATCCATGCGCTGGGACGTCAGATCCTGCTGGTGGAGTTCGTGCTGGAGATCGGCCGGTCCGTGAATATCGTCATGACCCGTGCCTTGACGACTGCCGGAGACGTGTGGTATCCCGTGAGCGTGGGCATCTTCAGCCAGTGGCTGGTGGCAGTGCTGGGCGGCTGGGCCCTGGGGCGCGTCATGGGACTGGGCCTGGTGGGGATCTGGGCCGCCATGGCTGTAGATGAATGCCTGCGGGGCGTGCTCTTTACCGTGCGCTTCCATAAGGGCGGCTGGCGGGAGCGGCGTTTGGTGGACAGTGCTGCGCCAGGATCCAAAGAGGTACGTGGCTGTTAGAAAGGAAACGTTTTTATGGAGTGGAACAAACAGACCGTGCGTTCCCTGCTGCTGATCGTCTGCGGAGGCGTCGCGTTCTACAGCATCCTCCAGGACCTGGGGGCAGTGGGAGCTGCTCTGGGATGGATGCTTGGGACGCTCTCGCCCTTCCTGCTGGGCGGCGCGCTGGCTTTCGTCCTCAATGTACCCATGCGCGCCATCGAACGCCACCTGTTCCCGCGTGCCCGGCGGGGTGCCCGGGCGCGCAGGCCGCTGGCCCTTCTGCTGACGCTCTTGGCGGTGCTGGGCGTACTGGCCCTGGCGTCCCTGGTCATCGGGCCGGGCATCGCGGAAGCGGTCATGTCTATCATCGGAGAGATCCCCGCGGCGTTCGAACGGCTCCAGAAACAGCTGCAGGGCCTGGCAGAGGGCCTTTCGGCGTACCTGCCTCAGATCCAGACGTGGGCGTCTGGGCTGGAGATCGACTGGATGGGCCTGTCCCAGAAGGCCATCGGTATAGCGCGGTCCTGGAGCGCGGCGCTGCTCTCTTCAGGCGGCGGACTCATCGGCGGAGTGGTCAGTGGCGTGAGTACCTTCGTCATTGCGCTCATCTTCTCCTTCTACATCCTATTGCAAAAGGAGAAACTGAGCCGCCAGGGCCGCCAGGTGCTTTGTGCACTGCTGCCAGAGCGGTATGCTGTACGGACATTGGAGGTGCTTCGGCTGGCCAGCCGCACCTTCTCCAGCTTCCTGTCCGGACAGTGCCTGGAAGCCTGTATCTTGGGCACGTTGTTCGTGGTGGCCATGAGCCTTTTCCGGATGCCGTATGCGCTGCTGGTGGGCGTCCTCATCGCACTGACGGCTTTGATCCCCATCGTGGGCGCTTTCATCGGATGCGCCGTGGGAGCGCTGCTCATCGCGATCGATGACCCCTGGAAAGCGCTGTGGTTCATACTGCTGTTCCTGGTGCTCCAACAGATCGAGGGGAACCTGATCTATCCCCATGTGGTGGGGTCCTCCGTGGGCCTGCCCTCTATTTGGGTGCTGGTGGCCGTCACCCTGGGCGGCAAGCTCTGGGGCATCGCGGGCATGCTGCTCTTCATCCCCTTATGTTCGGTGCTGTACGCCCTGTTCCGCGGATATGTGAAGCGGCGGCTGCGCGAGCGTGCGGTCCCGCCTTCCCGTTGGGAGGATCCGCCCGCTACTGGATGAGACGGACGATCCCTGCGGGAACGGCCCTGGATGCTCGATGATCGAAGAGCGTGCTGCACCGCAGCGGACTCTTTGCCATAAAAGGAGACCACCGGCATAGCCGGTGGTCTCCTTTTGCGAGGATCGGGAGGCATCACGATCCGCTTTTGCCCCCAGGGGATCCTGATCGAACGGGATCGCTGGGGTCGTCTTTTTCTGCGTATGCCCGCTTTCGCGCACTGGCTGCGGGGATGCCCAGCTCACCACGGTATTTGGCGACCGTTCGCCGGGAGATGTGCAGCCCTGCGCCTGTGAGGGCACCGCACAGCGCTTCGTCGGACAGCGGCGCGTCGTGGGGCTCGGCGTCTATGAAGCGGCGCAGCTGAGTCCGCACAGCGGCGGAGGACACGCTCTGTCCATCGCCGGAGGGAAGGGCGACAGTGAACAAGCTCCGCAGGGGGACGACCTTGCCGTTGCATTGGATGTACTTGTCCTTCACGGCGCGGCTGACCGTGGACACGTTCAGCTCCAACTGGTCTGCCACCTGCCGCATCGTCATGGGCTGCAGTTCCGCCCCCTTGGTGAAGGAGTCCCGCTGGATCTGGACCACGGCGGAGAGCAGACGGTACAAGGTGTCCGCACGGCTGTCCAAGCTGGTGATGAGGGCACGGGCTTCCGCCCGTTTTTCCTGGAGATAGAGGCGGGCATTCGGGTCATCTGTCTCTTTCAGCATGGCACAGTACCCCTCGTTCAGCGTCACTTTGGGCAAGAGCCGCTGGTCGATCTCGATGAAGACATGCCCTTGATCGCAGCGGATGGTGGCCTCCGGAACAGCGTAGGGCACGTGCTCCTCTGTATAGAATCCCCGGGATGGGACAGGGTTCAGGCCCCGGATGGTGGCCGCCGCTTGTCGGGCCGCAGCGGGGGAGACTCCCAGCAGATCGGCGAGTCCCTTCATATCTCCCTCCGCCAACAGCGGCAGACCGGAGCGGACCAGATGGATGTTCACCTCGGTGAAAGCGCTGCTCTCTGCCAGCTGCAGCAGCAGACACTCCGAAAGGCTCCTGGCACCGACGCCGGGAGGATCCAGGCTCTGCACGATGAAGAGGGCCTGCTCCATATCGAAGAGGGACCGCCCCAGCTCTTCCGCCAATTCCTGGAGCGGACAATCCAGATAGCCGGCAGAATTGAGGCAGCCGACCAGATAACGGCACCGCGCCAGCATATCCTCATCCAACAGGCGCATCTGGCCGAGCTGCTCGTTGAGATAGTCGGAGAAAGATCCTGGATGGGAGGTGAAGGACGTGAACTGCTCTCCCTCGCCGCGGCTCATATCCCAGATCATCTGATCCCGGCGCTCGATGGGGAGCGCTTCTCCCGCCTCTGCGCCGCTGGTATCCACGGCCTCTGGCGTCAGATCGCCCAGAGGCTGTTCCACCACGTCTAGCAGTGGGTTGGACAGCGCCGCCTCTTCCACATAGCTGCGCAGTTCCAGCGCGGTCATCTGCAGACACCGCAGAGAAAGCTGCATGGTCTGGGTAAGGATGAGCTTTTGGGTCTGTACCAATTGCTGTTCCAGCGGCATAGTCGACCTCCTGATCTCGGCAAGATTCGCTAAAAACTATGTTAACACGATCCGTCTCTTTTGAAAAGAGGGTAGCGCTGAACAGAGAAAAAATAACTTGACAAGGATAGTTGTCAATGTTATCATCTGATTGACAAGGATAATTGTCAATATGACAAAGATAATGGTCAATAGGAGGCGATAGGATGCCGCTTTCCAACCGTCTGAAAGAACATCGGGCGAGGCTGGGCGTCAACCAGCAGGAGATGGGACGCCTGGCAGGCGTTTCACGTCAGACCATCAGCCAGATAGAGCGGGGGGATTATTCTCCGTCCGTGACACTTGCGCTGAAGCTGGCAAAGATCTGTCAGGTATCTGTGGAGGATATTTTCATGTATGAGGAGGATGGACAGCATGAGAGATGATGTGAGGCAAGAAGACCGCAGGGCACTCCCGAAGTTTTTGCTGCTGGTCGCTCTTGGCGGCCTGTTTGGCGGCATCGTGGGCTTCCTGGCAGGCCTGGCAGGGGCCACGGCCGTGGCGGACACGATCCGGGCGGGGCTGGACGGACTATTGGCTGCGGTGACGCCCTGGGGCGTGCCGGTGAGCAGTGTGGTGCTGCTGGGGAACGGCTGGCGCTTGTATGTCGGGGCCAAGCGGCTGTATGCCGGCTGGGACGGAGAGGAAGAGGGACCGATAGACCGTGCAGAGCGCAAGCTCAGCTGGTCGCTCTTCATGTCCTCCCTGACTATGATCTTGGACTTTTTCTTCCTGGCAGCAGGGATCGTATATGGAGCCACGGGCCTGACTGTGGCGGTGTTCCTCGCCTCTGTGGCCGTGACCGTGGTGCTCCAGCAGAGGGTAGTAGCGCTGACCCGGCAGATGGATCCGGAGAAACGAGGCAGCGTCTATGATCTGAGGTTCCATGAGGAATGGATAGACAGCTGCGACGAAGCGGAGCGGCTGCAGATCGGCCAGGCGTGCTACCGCGCGTTCCGAGTGGGGAGTACGGCCTGCATCGTGCTGTGGCTGGTGTTGGTGCTCCTGAACTTCATCTTCGACTTCGGACTTCTGCCCATCTCTGTGACGCTCGTCATCTGGGCAGTGCTCCAGGTGACCTATACGCTGGAGTGCATCCGCCTCTCCGGCGGGGTTCGCCGGGGAGGATGCTGACCGTCCTGACGGCGTCCGGACATCTGGAGCGGAACGTTCCGCGGGGGAAAACAGGGGGCTCCTGCTTGCAAGTGGAGACTTTTTATGATATCTTGGTACATCATCTCGTTCGATAGAGGCGCCGCCGGCTGGCCGCACCGCTGCTGTACACAGTGGGAAGGGCCGCGGTCTGCCGTTCGTGGGATATGCGTGAGGCCTCTGCAGAGCGGATAAGGAGACGGAGAGATGGACCTTGCCCAAAAGAAGCTGTTCCTGCTGGATCTGGACGGCACTGTGTATCTGGAGGACCACTTGCTCCCAGGGGCGGCGGAGCTGCTGGCGTGGGTCCGTGGACGGGGCGGCACGGTGCGCTTCCTCTCCAACAACTCCTCCCGTGGCGTGGATGCCGGGATGGAGAAGATGCGCCGCTTGGGGATCCCTGCTGCCCGTGAGGAGTTCCTCACCGCAGTGGAGGCCACGATCCGCTATCTGCATGAGGCGCGCAGGCCTGGAGAAGGATATTACGTGGTGGGGACCACGTCTTTCCGAAGGCAGCTGGAGGCGGCAGGCATCGCCGTCCGGGAGACACCGGCGGACGATGTGACAGCGGTGCTGGTGGGCTTCGATACAGAGCTGACCTATCAGAAGGTGGAGGATGCCTGCCGACTGCTGGATCGCGGCGCAGACTTCCTGGCCACCAATCCGGACTGGCGCTGCCCTACGCTGACAGGCTTCGTGCCTGACTGCGGAGCGATCTGCGAGCTGATCGGACGTGCAGCCGGACGGGAAGCGGTATTTATCGGCAAGCCGGATCCCACGATGATCCGCCTGGCTCTGGAACAGACCGGCTGTACAGCCGATAGAGCGCTGATGGTGGGGGACCGGCTTTATACCGACATCGCCTGCGGGGCGAACGCGGGGGTGGATACGGTCCTGGTCCTCACCGGCGAGGCTTCGGCCGAAGATGCCAAAAGGAGCGATGTGCCGCCTGGACTGGTCTGTCAGGATCTGGCGGAGTTGCTGGAACGGCTGCGCACGGCGCATGAGACGGCGCGTTCCGCACACACTGGGAACGACCTGGACGAGGAGGAGATCGATTGAAAAAGAAAGACAAAGTGGCGCGCAAGCGTGCCCGCCAGCACGAGAAGAGGAGTTTCCGCCAGGCCATGGCAAAGGAGCTGCGGGAACATAGGAGCTCGTTCATCGTGTTCTCTGTCCTGCGTATCCTGGTGCTGGTGGTGCTGGTGCGCCAGATCATGCTGCGCAGTTATGAGAGCGCGTTCTTCTGCATCTTGGCCCTGCTGCTGCTCTATGTGCCCAGCTGGATCCAGGTGAAACTGCACATCGAGCTGCCGCCGCCGCTGGAGATCACGATCTTGTGCTTCATCTTCGCGGCGGAGATACTGGGAGAGGTGAACGCTTTTTATGTGGTGGTGCCCAACTGGGACACCATGCTCCATACCATCAACGGCTTTTTGGCCGCTGCCGTGGGATTCTCCATGGTGATCTTGCTCAACGACGATGAGCGGCTCACGTTCCACCTCTCCCCGTTCTTCTTGGCGCTGCTGGCGTTCTGCTTCTCCATGACTGTCGGCGTGCTCTGGGAGTTCTTTGAGTTCGGGATGGATCAGCTGTTCCATACGGACATGCAGAAAGACACCATCGTCCACGCGATCTACACCGTGACGCTGGATCCCACCCGCTCCAATCAGGTGGTGACGATCCCGGACATCCAGGAGGTGCTCATCAATGGAGAGGAGCTGGGCCTGGGAGGTTATCTGGATATCGGTATCATCGATACCATGAAGGACCTGTTCGTGAATTTCGTGGGCGCGCTGGTGTTCTCCGTCACAGGCTTCTTCTACGCCAAGAGCAAGGGGCGGAAAAGATCCGCGGCACAGAGCTTCGTGCCCAGTAAGAAGACAGCGGATCGAGACTATCTGGAGCAGGCGCTCCAAGAAGACCGGCCGCCGGAGACGTGAACAGTGGCCTTGGAGATACAAGAATGGCGGGCGAGGAGCTTTTGCTCCCCGCCCGCCGCTCTTTCGATGCCATCGGTGGGGACCCTGCTCCGCCTGTGCGGAGCAGTCCCTCAGAGGGCGAGACCGGTCAGTCATCTCGATCTTGTTCCACGCTCAGTACGGCGCCTGTGTAGGCGTCGATCTCGTAATCGTACTCCATGCGGCCGGCCTTGAACTCCAGACTATAATAGGTGGAGCCGTCGTCCCGCTCCAGCTCGCAGTCCAGCTCATAGACATCATCGGCATCGATGCCCGCATGGCGGAACGCGGTCGTCTGAGCCTGCTCTGCGCTGATAAGCGTGGAACCGCCAGAGGAGACGCCAGCGGAAGAGGTGCCCCCACTGCTGGAAGAAGTACCAGTGCCGCTGTTGGCCCCCGTGCCGCCGGTACTGCTCCGAACGGCCGTACGCTCGCTCTTGAGCACAGAGCCATCGTACAGGCCGATCTCGTAGGCATACCGCGCCCCGCTTGTCTGGAACGTCACTTCGTAGCACTCCGCCAGTCCATCGTCGTACTCCACCTGGCAGAGGAGGGACTGGGCCGCAGAAGCGGTCACGCCCGCATGGCGGAGCGCAGCCTGGGCGGCGGCATCCTCTCCAATGAAGGAAGCGGTGCTCGTGCCGGCCGCCGCAGGAAGGCGCCAGCCGTCATCTTCCCGCTCGGCCTTCAAGATAGTGCCGTCACTGGCCAGGATGTCGTACTCGTATTCCGCGCCGCCGGAGCGGAACTCCACTTCATAAATATGATGGCCGTCGTCCCAGTCTGAGCTCACCCGCAGCCCCAGCGCAGAGGCGCGCTGGATCCCGGCGTCGGCGAGCGCGATGGCCGTGGCGTCGTCTTGGGAGATACCGCTGGAGGCGGAAGCACTGCCGGAGCTGCCGCTGCTGCCGGAGACGTCCGCAGAGAGGCCGGCAGCCCCTCTGAGCACCTCCCCAGTCCAGGCGTCCACGATGTAGTCGAACTCGCCCTGCTGGGTGTGCAGTTCCACCTCATAATGGGGCGTACGTTCATCCAGCTCCGGGTCCACCTCCCAGGTGATGGCGTTTGAAGCCACGAGGCCGGCGTATGCCAACGCGGCATCGGCGGCCGCACTCGTGCCGATGGGCAGACCGGGTGCTCCAGTCTCCAGGAGCTGCTTGAGTTCCTCCACAGACAGCGCGGCCAGATCCTCGAAAGAGAGATCTGGGGCGATGGCCTGGATGCTCTGGACCATGGCGGCCTTGCCCACGGAGATACCGCTGGCCTGGGCCTGGGTCTCCAGCGCGGCGTCATAGCCGACCACTTGACTGAGGACGGCAGCACCTGCGGAGGCGTTCTGGAGCGCGGCATCCACTTCGCCCGTCAGCTCCGCCTCCAGACGGCTGGCCCGCTGGGCGTCGCTGTCCTCCACGGAGATGAGGATGGCAGAGGAAAGGCTGTCTAGATAGCCGTGTTGGAGGAGGGAGCCCATGATGGCGTTCACAGCTACCTGTAGCTGGGTGCCTTGGAGATCCATCCCCTCCAAGATGATCTGAGCGTCTTCATTGAGCGGCTGAGCGGAGAGGATCCGCTCTTTCTGGTTCACCTGGAGCTGGATACTGGGGTTCACGTCCAGAGAGACCACCGAGGCTACGGTCTTGGCCGCCCGCCAGCTGTAGACGCTGAACCCGCCGCATGCCAATATCACCAAGGCGGCGGCCACCGCCATAGGCACCCAGCGCCGTTTCTTGGCCTTGGGAGGCGTCAGGGGGATCACGTTCCCGCTCTGCGGCCCGCAGGCGGCGAGGATCTGTTCCAAAGGGTCGGGGGCCGCGTGTTCGACGGCTGTGCGGATCCGCTGTTCTAAGTCTTGTTCATGCATGTCGTTCGGCCTCCTTCCAGGCGAGTTGGAGCTTTTTCAAAGCCCGGCTGTATTTCGACAGGACAGTAGGGAGCGGGAGCTGCAGCACCGCGGCGATCTCCCGGTGCTTGAGTCCCGTGAGAGCGTGCAGGATGACGATCTGCCGCTCCTCATCCCCCAAGGCCGAGAGCAGGGCCTGCAGGGCCATGCGATCCTCCTCTGTGACAGCGGGCGTATGGGCAAAGCGGTCCTGCCAGTCCTCGGGGACCAAGGGCTCCGTGTGAGACTGGGCGCGCAGCCGGTCCAAGGATAGATTGCGGACGATGGACAGGATCCAGGCCATGGGCTTTCCCTGGGCACGATACCGCCCCGCGGCGCTCCAAATCTGCAGATAGGTATCCTGCAGCACATCCTCTGCGTCATGGGCGTTCTTGAGAATCGACAGGGCGAACCCGTAGACCGAGGGGCGGGTGTGCGCATAGAGTTGAGAGAGTGCATCCTTGTCGCCGTCCGCGATGCGGGCCAGACAAACATCCAGCGCGGCGGCATCTCCCGTGGACGGCGCCGGCAGGGTCATGCAGAACATGATGGGTTCCTCCTCTTCACATGTTGAACGTATGAAAAGGGCGTTTTATTGCGTCCTCTTGGGAAAATATCGATCTTCCTTATCATACCACGTCCAGGCGCTGGGGGCAATATGGAAGCGGGAAGGGCCTGGGAGAGACGAAGAGGACGCCAACGGGATCCGTTGGCGTCCTTTCGTGCCGGAGGCGCTCTCAACGAGAGGTCGCGGCGGGGGAGAGTGTGTCATCCGTTCTCCGCCATCTTGCGGTACTTGGCATAGCGCTCCTTGGCGTCCTGGATGGTCTTGGCATAGAGGGCATCGGCCCGCTCGGGGAAGTTGATCTGCAACGAAGCATAGCGGTTCTCGCCCTTGAGGTAATCCATCATCTTGTCGCTGTCCGGCTCGGGAGAGTCCAGCTGGAAGGGGTTCTTGCCCTCGGCGATCCGGCGGGGATCGTAGCGGTAGAGGTGCCAGTAGCCACATTCCACGGCCTTCTTCATCTCATCCTGGGTGCAGCCCATGCCGGCCTTGATGCCGTGCTCCAAGCAGGGGCAATAGGCGATGACGATTGCGGGGCCAGGATAGGACTCCGCCTCGCGGATGGCCTTGAGGGTCTGGGCCTGATCATAGCCCATGGCCACCTGGGCCACATAGATGTAGCCGTAGCTCATGGCGATGGCGCCCAGATCTTTCTTCTTGACATCCTTGCCGGCGGCGGCGAATTTGGCAACTGCGGCAGTGGGGGTGGACTTGGAGGACTGGCCGCCGGTGTTGGAGTAGACCTCGGTGTCCATCACCAGCATGTTGATGTCCCGGTTCTGGGCCAGGACGTGGTCGATGCCGCCGAAGCCGATGTCATAGGCCCAGCCGTCGCCGCCGAAAGCCCACACGGACTTCTTGGTCAGATACTCCTTGTTCCGCAGGACGAAGGCCGTCTCCTCGGTCGGCTCGACTTTCTCCAGCGCAGCGATGAGGGCGTCGGTCACCGTCCGAGTCTTGGAGGCGTCGCTCCAGTTGGCCAGATAGTCCTCCACGGCCTCCTTGGCGACGCCTTGCTCTTTGAGGGCCTCTAGGCGGATCATCAGCTCACCGTGGATGGAGCCGTGGGCCCGCAGGAAGCCGTAGGCGAACTCGGCGTTGTCCTCGAACAGAGACTGCTCCCAGCAGGGGCCGTAACCGCGGCTGTCACAAGAATAGGGAGTCATGGGCATGGCACCGCCATAGGCGGAGGAACAGCCGGAGGCATTGGCGACATACATGCGGTCGCCGAAGAGCTGGGTGACCAGCTTGATGTACGTGGTCTCGGCGCAGCCGGCGCAGGCGGCGGAGAACTGGAAGTAGGGCTTGGCGAACTGGATGCTCTTGACGGTCTTGTCGCTGATGACGTCCTTCTTGAGCAGCGTCTCATCCATGGCGTAGCGGTCGAAGTTCTCCTGCTGCTCCCGCTGGGTCTCGAAGGGCACCATCTCCAGCGCGCCCTTGGCGGGACAGGCGGTCAGGCACACGCCGCAGCCCAGGCAGTCGTAGGGAGAGACCTGCATCCGGAAGGAGTAGGCGGGGGCGTCCTTGCCCAGGCCCTTGGCGGGAACGGTGACGAAGGAAGCGGGCGCGCCGGCCTTCTCCTCATCCGTCAGCAGCACGGGGCGGATCGCCGCGTGGGGGCAGGCCATGGAACAGCGGTTGCACTGGATGCACGCCTCCGCGTTCCACTTGGGCACGGTGACGGCCACACCGCGCTTAGAATAGGCGGTCGTACCGTTCTCCCAGGTGCCGTCCAGGCAGTTGTGCTTCTTGAACACGGACACGGGCAGTTTGTCGCCATGCTGGCGGTCCATGGGAACGACGATCTCTTTGACGAAGGGCGTTCCTTTGAGCTCCTCCGGCGCGCCGTCTGCCGCGTCGGCCCAGGCGGCGGGGATCTCCACACGGGTCATGCCGTTCAGGCCCGCGTCCACGGCCCGGTCGTTCAGGTCCACGATCTCCTGACCGCCCTTCTTGAAGTAGGAATTGTAGTTGCCCCGCTTCATCTCTTCCACGGCCATGTCCAGGGGGATGACCTTGGTCAGGGCGAAGAAGGCGGCCTGCAGGATCGTGTTGATACGATTGCCCAGACCCAGGCCACGGGCGATCTTGGTGGCATCGATGGTATAGAACTGGGCATGCTTGCGGGCCAGGTCACGCTTCATCTTGGCAGGCAGGCGCGTGTCCAGCTCCTCGGCGCTCCAGGGGCAGTTGAGCAGATACACACCGCCGTCTTTGAGGTCCTCGGTGGTGTCGTATTTCTCCACATAAGTGGGCGCGTGGCAGCCAACGAAATCGGCAGCCGTGACCAGATAGGTAGACCGGATGGGCTGGTCGCCAAAGCGCAGGTGGGACTGAGTCAGGCCGCCGGACTTCATGGAGTCATAGGAGAAGTAGGCCTGGGCGTACTTGTTGGCCACCAGGCCGATGGTGGTGATGGCGTTCTTGTTGGCGCCCACGGTGCCGTCGCCGCCCAAGCCCCAGATCTTGCAGGAGACCTCGCCGGGGTGGTCGAGGGCTACTTCCTGATAGGGCAGAGAGGTGAAGGTCACATCGTCCTCGATACCGATGGTGAAGCTGTTCTTGGGCTCCGCCTGGTCGAGGTTGTCGTACACGGCGATGATCTGGCCCGGCGTGGTATCCTTGGAGGCCAGGCCGTAGCGGCCGCCCACCACCAGGATATCCTTGCGGCCGGCCTGCTGCAGGGCACTTTGGACATCCAGATACAGCGGCTCGCCCACAGAGCCGGACTCCTTCGTCCGGTCCAGCACGGCGATCTTCTTGACCGTGGCGGGGATGGCGTCCGCGAAGTGCTGCACGGAGAAGGGGCGGTACAGGTGGACCTGCACCATGCCCACCTTGCGGCCGTGGGCGTTGAGGTAGTCCACTGTGTCCTTCACGGTCTCGGAGGCGGAGCACATCACCACGATGACCTCTTCCGCGTCGGGCGCGCCGTAGTAGTTGAAGAGCTTATAGTCCCGGCCGGTGAGCTTGTTGATCTCGTCCATGTAGTGCTGGA
>CALXDL010000080.1 GCA_944387055.1 uncultured Oscillospiraceae bacterium | reverse complement strand
TTGAGGGCCGCGACGTTGGGGAGGGCGCGCAGCAGCAGCGAGCCCAGGAGGAAGCCGGCCGCCGCCTCGCCGATGCCCACGGTCAGGGCGTTGAAGGCGAAGGCGGGCAGGAAGGCCGCTCCGTCCTGGACGGAGGACCAGGCGATCTCCGCGCCCACCAGCACCATGTTGCACAGCACCGGGGGCAGGGGGGCCAGCCACTTGTTGTGGAGCCGGGAGGTCCACAGGGCGGCCAGCAGCGTGGCGGCGGTGCCCACGATCCAGTCCAGGGGCATGGGCGAGCCCAGCAGATTGGCCAGGAAGCACCCCACGGTCAGGCCGGGGATGGCCGCCGGGAACAAGAAGGGCAGGACCGTCATGGCCTCGGCCACGCGGAACTGGATGCCGCCGTACTGGGGGATGGGCAGCAGCAGCGTCAGCGCCGCATAGACGGCGGCGATGACGCCGGCGGCAGTCAGCTGGCGGGTGGTGAAACGGCTCTCAGACATGAAAAAAAGACCTCCTCATGAGATGTGGCGGAGGTCCGGACAGGGCGTGACGATGGCCCTGGAAGGCGGGCCGGCCTCCATTTTTTTGTTTAGAGAACGGCGGCGGACCGCCGAACGAACGCCGCGGGCGCGGCGCTTGGACAGGGAGATGGCACCTGTCGCTGACGAGTATACCACATCCATGCAGCTGCTGGCAAGAGGAAGATGCGAGCGGGCCCCGCTTTTTGCGGGACCCGCTCGTTCGTTCAAGGGACACTGTCGTCTCCTGCGGCGGCGTCATCGCCGGCCGCGGCGGAGGTACCGGTGTCTGCCGGGGCGTTTCCCGCTCCGGTCCCGTCCGTACCGTCCGCCGGCGCACCGTCTCCGGCCGCCGTCACCACGATGCGGCATTGCTCGCTGGTGCGCGCCTCGTCCAGCGGCGGCAGGGGCAGGCCCAGATCCTGGAGGATGCGCTCGAACTCCGCCGCCTCCAGCACATAGGCGGTGCCCGCTCCGTCGGGCTCCGGCGTGCCCTGGAGCCCGGCGAGCGCGTCGCCCGCCTGCTTCGCCGTCAGGACCGCCTCGCGGGCGTACACCACGTCCTCCGTCTCTCCGGCGGTCTGGGCGTTGATGGACGGTCCGGATGCGGCGTCGCCCGCCGGGGCGTCCTCCGCGGAAGGTCCCTCAGCCGGGACGTCTCCTGCGGCGGCGTCCACGGAGGGCTCCTCCGCCCCTTCGCCCGTGCCCTGTGCAGGCGTCTCCTCCGTGGCCGTGTCCGGGGCCTGCGTCTGCGCGCCGGGGTCCGCCGTGTACAGCTGGGGCGCCTGCGCGCTCTGGGAGACCCGTTCCTGGGGCGCGGGCTGGAGCGCCTTGGCGGCGGTGTCCTCCTCCGCCGCGCGCGCTCCGGCATCGTCCTCCGGCGCGGCCGCCTCCCCGCCGTCTCCGCCGCTCTCCTGCTCCTGCTCCGGCTGCACGGCATACAGGTCGGGCGCGCTGGAGGGGGCCTGCTGCGCCGTCTCCTGGTCCGTGACGGCGGCGGGCACCGTGGAGACGCCGCCCATCAGGCGGGGCAGGCTCACCGCCAGGACCACCACGGCGCAGCAGGCGGCCAGCGGCACCGCCGCTCTCCACCAGGGGGACCGCCTGCGCCGGGGCGGGACCGGCCGCTCCTGGGGGGCGGCATGGACGGCGGCCATCACCCGCTGGGCGAACCCGTCGGGCACGGGCTCGTCGTCCACGTCCGGGAAGGCGTCCCGGATGGCCAGGGCCGCCGCCACATAGGCCCGGCATGTCTCGCACGCGGCCAGGTGACCGCGCACCCGCTCCGCCTCCTGGGCGGAGAGCTCCCCGTCCACGAAGGGATCCAACAGGGCCGCGTATCTGTCACAGTTCCTCATGTGCAGCCCTCCTTTTCTCTCCTTTAGACGGCGCGGGCGGCGAAAAGTTCCCGCTGTCCATCAAAAACTGCTGCAATCGTTTGCGGCCCCGGTTGATCCGGGACTTCACCGTGCCCACGTCCAGGTCCAGCACCTGGGCGATCTCGTCGTAGCGCAGCTGGTGCAGCTCCCGCAGGACCAGCACCTCCCGCTGCTCCCGGTTCAGACGCTCCAGCCCGGCGGCCACCTGCTCCCGCAGCTCCCGCCGCTCCGCCGCCTCCTGGGGACCGGGGGCGGCGGAGGGCACGTCCACATGGACCTCCTCATCGTCCAGAGAGGGACCGGCCGCGGCGCGGTGGCGTCCCTCCCGCCGCAGCAGGTCCACGCTGGCGTTGGAGGCCAGGCGGTAGAGCCAGGTGGAGAAGGCCGCGTCCCCCCGGAAGAAGGGCAGCCCCTGCCAGGCGGCCAGGAACGCCTCCTGGGCGGCCTCCTCCGCGTCGTCCGGGTCTCCGCACAGCCGGCGCGTCAGGGCCAGGACCGGCCGCTCATACCGGCGCACCAGGGCCTCGAACGCCGCCTCGTCTCCCCGGCGGGCGGCCTCCACCCACTGCGACTCCTCTCGTATGCGCTCGTTCATGTCAGGTCCCTCTCGATCCCCTTGGTCACGCGGTACACGTCCTCCAGGGTCTCCATCCGCACGATCTGTTCCTTGTAATAGCTGGAGTGTGGCACGCCCTTGAGATACCAGCAGTAGTGGCGGCGGGCCTCCAGCACGGCCACCCGCTCGCCCTTGGCGGCGGCGGAGAGCTGGAACTGCCGCACCGCCGTGGCGCAGCGCTGGGCCAGGGGCGGGGGCGGCGGGACCGGCCGGCCCTCCAGAGCGGCCTGGGCCCGCTGGAACAGCCACGGGTCGCCGAAGCACCCCCGGCCGATCATGGCCATGTCCGCCTTGGTGTGCTGGAGGATACGCACCGCGTCCTCCGCCTTCCAGATGTCGCCGTTGGCGATCACCGGGATGGACACCGCCTCTTTCACCGCGCGGATGCAGTTCCAGTCCGCCTGCCCGCTGTAGAGCTGGGCGCGGGTGCGGCCGTGGACCGTCACGGCGGACACGCCCGCCTGCTCCAGCGTGCGGGCGAAGTCCACGCAGTTGCAGCTGCCCATGTCCCAGCCCCGGCGGAACTTGGCCGTCACCGGCACCGCCACCGCCCGGACCACGGCCTCGGCGATGCGCCCGGCCTTGTCCGGATCCTTCATCAGCGCGGCGCCGTCGCCGTTGTTCACGATCTTGCCCATGGGGCAGCCCATGTTCAGGTCGATGATGTCCGCGCCGGTGTGCTCCAGGGCGATCTGGGCGGCCTCCGCCATGCAGGCGGGGTCGCTGCCGAAGATCTGCACGGCGGCGGGATGCTCCCCCGGGAACTGCTGGAGCAGGGAGAAGGTCTTCTTGTCGTGGTGGCACAGGGCCTTGGAGGAGATCAGCTCCGTGCAGGTATATCCGGCCCCCAGCTCCGCGCAGATCTGGCGGAAGGCCACGTCCGTGACGCCCGCCATGGGCGCCAGGGCCAGCTGGGAGTCGATGCGCACCGTCCCGATGTACAAGAGGGCGCCCTCCTTTCCAAAACGTGATACGTCACTACTATACCATGTCCGGCGGGGAAAGTCCACCCGCACGGCGCGCCGTCCGGGCGGGAAGAATTGGCCGCGCCACCTTTTCCCGACGGGATCCTCCAAGGGACAGGCTGTAAAATGGTGGAAAACACCCGAGAGGCCGCGCGTTTCGCGGCGGAACGTAGGAGGGACGCATCGTGTGGCACGGTCAGATCGTTTTGGGACGGGAGCAGCGGCTGCGGCTGCTCTCTTGGGGCATCCGGTTCTTCCTGGCGGCGGCGCTGACCGCCAGCCAGACGCCGGGGGGCTATGCGCCCTTCGCCCTGGGGTGCGTGGCGGCGGCGGGGCCGGGCGCGCCGGGCATGGCCGCCCTGTTGGGGGCGGCCGTGGGGGCGGCGCTGTTCCTGGACTTCCAGGCGGCGCTGCCCTTCCTGGCGGCGGCGGTGCTGATCCATGCCGCCGCCACCGCCCTGCGGGACCTGCGGGTGCTGGACCGCCCCTGGGCCCTGCCGGCCATCGGCACGGGCATGTTCCTGGCGGTGGCTGGCATCTATGTGGCCCAGTCCCTCTCGCCCCTGGCCGCCCTGGCGCCCTGCGCGGCGGCCGCAGTGCTCACCTGTGTGTCGGCCTGGGCCTACCGCCCCCTCCTGGACGCGGGACGGGAGCGGCTGGAGCCGGAGGGGGCGGCGTTCCTGGGCGCGTCGCTGCTGCTGGCCCTGGGCGAGGTGCAGGTGCTGGGCATCTCCCTGGGCCGGGGGGCGCTGTGCCTGCTGGTGCTCTTCACCGCCTATCAGCGGGGGGCGGTGACGGGCGCGGCCATGGGCCTGGGCACGGGGCTGATGGCGGACCTGACCGCCGGGGAGGGGGGCGCCCTCTTCTCCGCCGCCTATGGGCTCTCGGGCCTGCTGGCGGGCAGCCGCGCCGGCCGGGGCCGGGCAGGCGCCGCGGCGGTGTTCCTGGGGGCCGCGGCGCTGTCCCTGCTGCCCCAGCAGCGGCCCCTGGAGCAGCCCCTGCTGCCGGAGGCGCTGCTGGGGGCGGCGCTGTTCCTGCTGCTGCCGGGGCGCGTGTTCGGGGGCAAGCGGGTCCTCAAGCCGGAGCCGGCGGAGCCGGCCGGCTCCGCCCTGGACAAGCTCCGCAGCCAGCTGGGCCGGACGGCGGCGGCCCTGCGGGACCTGTACGAGAGCATGGGCCGGGGCGCGCCCGCGCCCAATGACGAGAACCCCGCCATCGTCTTCGACCGGGCGGCGGAGAAGGTGTGCCGGGGCTGCGCGCTGTGCGAGCTGTGCTGGCAGCGGGAGTACACGGGCACCTTCAACGCTCTCAACGACGCCACCCCGTACCTGCTGGAGCGGGGGCGGGCGCTGCCCAAGGACTTCCCCTCCTATTTCACCGGCCGCTGCATCCACCTGACGGACTTCCTGACGGCGGTGGACGGGGAGCTGTCCGCTTTCCTGCTGCGCCGGCAGTACCGCCGCCAGCTGGAGGAGGCCCGCCGCAGCGCCCGGGGGCAGTACGCCCAGCTCTCCGAGCTGCTCACCGCCACGGCGGCGGGACTGGGCGAGGTGCGGCCCGCCGCCGCGGCCGCCGCCTACCGGATCGGCGCGGTCCTGCGGCCCAAGACGGGCGAGCGCGTGTGCGGCGACACGGTGGCCGCCTTCGAGACGGAGGGGGGCATGCTGTGCCTGCTGCTGTGCGACGGCATGGGCAGCGGGGAGCCGGCCCGCAAGGAGTCCGCCCTCACCTGCCGCCTGATGCGTCAGTTCCTGGAGGCGGGCATCGAGCCGGAGGCGGCCCTCAAGACCCTCAATGCCGCCATGGCCCTGCGCAGCGCCGAGACGGGCAGCTTCACCACCATCGACCTCATCACCTGCCGCCCCGGCGGGGGGGAGGCCGCCTTCTACAAGTTCGGGGCCGCCCCCAGCTATCTCAAGCGGGGCGGCACGGTCCGGCGGGTCACGGGGGGCAGCCTGCCCGCCGGCGTGCGCTCCGGCGGCGCCGCGCCGGACGTGACCCGGGCCACGCTGGAGCCGGGCGGCTTCATCGTGCAGATCAGCGACGGCGTGGCGGACCCCAGCCGGGACGAGTGGCTCCAGGACCTGCTGGCGGGCTGGGAGGGGGAGGACCCCCAGGAGCTGGCGGGGCTGATCCTGGGCGAGAGCGTCCGGCGGGAGGGCCTCCAGGACGACTGCGGCATCCAGGTGCTCTCCCTGCCCCGGACGGGCAGCGCGGAAAAGGTGTGAAAAGCCGCCGGAGATCTGTATAGATCTTCCGGGATCGAGACAAACTGGGACCATCAACATCGTGGGAACAGGAGGCTTGCAACGGATGGTGAAAGGGATCTCAAGACGGGTGGTCGTGGTGGATTCGCCGGACCAGCGGTATTTCGAACAGGCGATCTTCATCGTGCGCAACGACGCTGCCGGGGAGGGCGTCACGGCCCGGGACCTGGTGGAGGAGGCCAAGCGGGTGGCCCGGAACTATGCCGGGGGCGAGCACGGCCGCTACAGCCGGTTCTGGCGGGACCTGAGCCCCGCAGTCTACACCATCATGGGCGCCGCCGGGATCGGACTGGTGTGGCTGGTGGTGGCCCTGGTGTGAGGTCCGGAGGGGGCGGTCCCCCGCCCGGAGATGGAGAGACCGCCGCAGGTATCCCAAAGGGGATGCCTGCGGCGGTCTCATGCTGTATGGGGTCAGCGCCGTGCAGCGAAATAGCGCCGGGTGGCCTCGGCGTCGGCGGCGATCTGAGCCTTCAGAGCGTCCAGCGAGTCGAAGCGCACCTCGTCCCGCAGGTGGCAGAAGAACTCCAAGCGCAGCGTCCGGCCGTACAGGTCCCCCTGGAAGTCCAGCAGGCAGGCCTCCACGGTCACGTCCGTGCCGTTGTCCACCGTGGGGCGGGTGCCCACGTTGGTGACGGCCTCATAGGCCGTGCCGTCCTCCAGGGTGGCCCGGGTGGCGTAGACGCCGTGGCTGGGCACCAGCACATGGGGCGGGACGGTCAGGTTGGCCGTGGGGAACAATCGGGCCGAGCCGATGCCCCGGCCGTGGCGGACGGCCCCGGTCAGCACGTGGGGGTGGCCCAGGAACTGCGCCGCCCGGTCCACCTGGCCCAGCTCCACCAGACGGCGGATGTACGTGGAGCTGACGGGGATGCCCGCCACGGTCACCTGGGGGATGATGTCGCACCCCAGGCCCAGCTGCGCGCATTTGCGCGCCAGCAGCTCCGGCGACCCCTGGTTCTTGTGGCCGAAGTGGTGGTCGTGTCCCGCCACCAGGTGGACGGCGTGGTAGCGCCCCACCAGGATGCGGCTGACGAAGTCGTCCCAGGGGGTGGTCATCATCTCCTGGTCGAAGGGGACCATGATCACGTCCCGGATGCCGTAGAGGCGGCGCACCAGGTCCCGCCGGTCCTCCGGGGAGTTGATGAGGGGGCAGGGCACGCCGCTGACCACCTCTTTGGGGGGGCGGTCGAAGGTGAACACGGCCGGTGTGCAGCCCCGGGCGGCGGCCTCCTGTGCCGTGCGGCGCAGCAGGGCGCCGTGGCCCAGATGCACCCCGTCGAAAAAGCCCAGGGCGATGACGCGTTCCTTCATGGACATATGGTCACGCTCCAAAAAAATTCTTCATAGACTTGAGGACGCCGCCCTCCGCCCGGGAGAGGCACAGGAACGTCCCGTCCCGGCCATAGACCCGGTATGTCCCGTCGGACAGGGCGGGGTCTGTCACCGGGCCGCCGTTGCGCACCCGGGCCTCCTTCCCCGCCGTGGGCAGGCGGTAGGCCGGATAGGCGGCGAAGAGCCGGTCCGTGGGCAGGAGGAGGGCCTCGCCCCGCGCCTGCACGTCCTCCAGCGTCACGGCGTCCTCCAGGCGGAACCCCGCGGCCATGGTGCGGCGCAGCTGATAGAGCGCGCCGCCGCAGCCCAGGGCCTGTCCGATGTCGTGACAGAGGGTGCGGACATAGGTGCCCTTGGAGCACAGGCAGCGCAGCAGGAAGTCCGTCTCGCTCACCTGCTCCAGCAGCTCCAGGGCATAGATGGTGACGGGCCGGGGAGGCCGGGCCACCTCGCGGCCCTGCCGGGCCAGCTCATAGAGCTTCTTCCCGCCGATCTTCACGGCGGAGTACATGGGGGGCACCTGCTGCTGCGGGCCCAGGAAGGCGGCCAGGGCCGCCTCCACTTCGGCGCGGCCCGCGTGCACCGGCCGCTCCTCCAGGACACGGCCGGTCACGTCCTGGGTGTCCGTGGCCACGCCCAGGCGCAGTCCCGCCACATATTCCTTCCGGCCGTTCTCGGCGAAGGTCACGGCGCGCGTGGCCTGTCCCACGAACACCGACAGCACGCCGGTGGCCATGGGGTCCAGCGTGCCGCCATGGCCCACCCGCTTCTCCCGCAGGATGCCCCGGACCTTGGCGCACACGTCCATGCTGGTCCAGTCTGCGGGCTTGTCGATGATGAGGATCCCGTTGGGCATAGCTGCTCCTCCCTCCGGCGGCCGTCAGCGGCAGAAGTCGGGGACCACCTGCGCGATGGCCGCGAGCATCTGGTCCCGGGCGTCGGCCCAGGGGGCCTCCACGGTGCAGCCGGCGGCCGCGGCGTGTCCGCCGCCGCCCAGCAGCTGGCACACGCGGCTGGCGTCCACCCGGCTGCCGGTGCGCACGGAGAACTTCCACACGTCCGGCGAGAGCTCCCGCATGGTCACGGCGCAGTCCACGCCCTCGATCAGCGCGCCCAGGGAGCTCAGGTCCTCGGCGTCGCTCTCGCTGGCCTGCACCTGCTCCATCAGGGACAGCGGCACGGACAGCACCGCCACGCGCTCCCGGTCATAGAAGGTGCAGCCGCCCAGGATGGCGGCCTCCAGCTGCATCTGCTTGCGGCTCTTGGTGCGGAAGAAGACCTTGTTGACGCCCTGATAGTCGATGCCCGTGGACAGCAGCGCCGCCGCCACGGCGTGGGTGTGGGCGGTGGTGTTGGCGTAAGCGAAGCAGCCCGTGTCCGTGGAGATGGCCACGTACAGCGGCAGGGCGATCTCCGGCGTGATGGGGCCCAGGGCCGCCAGGACGTCATAGAGGATCTCGCCGCAGGCGGCTGCCGCCGGCCGCACCAGGCAGGCCTGGCCGAACCCCTCGAAGGAGGGGTGGTGGTCGATGGCCAGATCGATGCGGCCGGCATAGGGGCGGGCGTTGTCCGGCAGCAGGCCCAGCGTGGCGATGTCCACGGCCACCACCTTGTCGGGCGTGAAGCCCGCCGGGGCCTCATAGGGGCGGAAATAGGGCGTGCAGTTCTTCGTCAGCTCCGGATTGGGCAGGAGATAGGCACACTTGCCCAGGCGCCGCAGTCCGGCGCACAGGGCCGCGGCGCAGCCCATGGTGTCCCCGTCCGGGCGGACATGGGTGAGGATCAGTACCTGGTCGAACTGGCGCAGCAGCGCGGCGGTCTCAGCGGCGTTCAGCATGGCGCATCCTCCGTCCCCCCGGTCTCCCGGGCCTCGTCCTGCTGCTCCACCTGGTGGAGCAGCTCCAGGATGTGGGCGCCGTGCTGGATGGAGTCGTCGCCCTGGAACTGCAGCTCCGGCGTATAGCGCAGCTGCAGGCTCCGCCCCAGTTCCCGCCGCAGGAAACCGGCGGCGGACTTGAGGCCCTTGAGCACGTCCTTCTCCTGGGCCTTGTCCAGGACGGAGACATAGATGCGGGCATAGCGCAGGTCACTGGTGGTGTCCACCCGGGTGATGGACACCATGCCGGCCTGGGAGACCCGGGGGTCTTTCAGGCGGCGGAGCTGATCGCTCAGCTCCCGTTGGATCTCTTCATTGATCCGGCCGATCCGATTGCTGGGCATGGGATCGCCTCCTTTCAAGGTTCGTCACAGTTCGTTCCGGCGCGGCGTGTGCCGGACTGGTCTCTGGGGGTAGTATGTGCGCCCGCGACGGAAAAGACCGGGGCGGGCAGTTCCGCCCGCCCCGGCACGGCGCCAGGTCCGGAGTTACCGGGGGATCTCCTCCATGGTATACCCTTCGATGATGCCGCCGGCCCCATGGGACAAGTCCCCTGGGGACCCCGGGACGGAAACATCCTCGGCAGGCGGAGCCCGCCTGCGGCAAGATCTTGGGCGATGCCCGAGATACTTGGACGCGCTGGCCGCGCGGGGCCGCCGGGCGGGCCAAGAGGGCGACGGGAAAGCCGACACTTCGCCGGGCCTGGAGTTACCGGGGGATCTCCTCCATGGTATACCCTTCGATGATGTCGCCCTCTTTGATGTCGTTGAACTTCTCCACGGTCAGGCCGCACTCGTAGTTCTCGGCCACCTCTTTGGCGTCGTCCTTGAAGCGCTTGAGGGAGGCCAGGGCGCCCTCGTGGATCACGATGCCGTCCCGCACCACACGCACGGAGCAGTTGCGCACGATCTTGCCGTCCTGGACATAGCAGCCAGCCACGGTGCCCACGCTGGAGACCTTGTAGGTCTGGCGGACCTCCGCGTGGCCCAGGACCACTTCCCGGTACTTGGGGGCCAGCATGCCCTTCATGGCCGCCTCGATCTCGTCGATGCAGTCGTAGATGACGCGGTACATCCGCATGTCCACGTTCTGGCGGATGGCGCCGTCCCGGGCCGCGGCGTCGGGCCGGACGTTGAAGCCCACGATGATGGCGCCGGAGGAGGCGGCCAGCATCACGTCGGACTCGTTGATGGCGCCCACACCGCCGTGGATCACCTTCACGTCCACCTCGTCGTTGGAGAGCTTCTCCAGCGAGGCCTTCACGGCCTCCACACTGCCCTGGACGTCGGCCTTGACCACCAGAGCCAGCTCCTTGCGCTCGCCGGAGCGGATCTGATCGAACAGGTTCTCCAGGGAGACCTTCTGCACCGGCGCGGCGGCCTTGGCGCGGGCCTCGGCCTTGCGCTGCTCCACCAGCTCCCGGGCCATGCGCTCGTCGGCCACGGCGAAGAAGGGGCTGCCGGCCTCGGGGGCCTCGCTCAGGCCGGAGACCTCCACGGGGACGGAGGGGCCGGCCTGGGTCAGGCGGCCGCCCTTGTAGTCCATCATGGTGCGCACGCGGCCCACGGCAGTGCCGGCGATGATGATGTCGCCCTGCTTGAGGGTGCCGTTCTGCACCAGCAGCGTCGCCACGGGGCCGCGGCCCTTGTCCAGGCGGGCCTCGATGACGGTGCCCTGGCCGGCCCGATCGGGGTTGGCCTTGAGCTCCTCCATCTCGGCGGTGAGGGTCACCATCTCCAGAAGGTTATCGATGCCGATGTTCTTCTTGGCGGAGATCTTGCAGCAGATGGTCTCGCCGCCCCACTCCTCCGGCACCAGGCCGTACTCCGTCAGCTGCTGGAGCACCCGGTCGGGGTTGGCGTTCTCCTTGTCGATCTTGTTGATGGCCACGATGATGGGGATGCCCGCGGCCTTGGCGTGGTTGATGGACTCCACGGTCTGGGGCATGATGCCGTCGTCCGCCGCCACCAGCAGGATGGCGATGTCCGTGATCATGGCGCCCCGGGCACGCATGGAGGTGAAGGCCTCGTGGCCCGGGGTGTCCAGGAAGGTGATGGGCTTGCCGTTCACCTGGGCCTGGTAGGCGCCGATGTGCTGGGTGATGCCGCCGGCCTCGCCCGCGGCCACGGAGGTGTTGCGGATGGTGTCCAGCAGGCTGGTCTTGCCGTGGTCCACGTGGCCCATGACCACCACCACCGGCGCCCGGGGCACCAGGTCCTCCGGCTTATCCTCGTGGACATCGATGAGCTTCTCCTCGATGGTGACCACGACTTCCTTCTCCACCTTGCAGCCCATCTCCTCGGCGATGATGGCGGCGGTGTCGAAGTCGATGATCTGGCTCAGGGAGGCCATGACGCCGTTCTTCATCAGGCACTTGACCACCTCGGCGCCGGTCTTCTTCATGCGGCTGGCCAGCTCGCCCACGGAGATCTCGTCGGGGATCTGGACCTTGACGGGGGCCTTCTTGGCGATCTCCAGCTGCAGGCGGCGCATCTTCTCCGCCTCGTCCTGGCGGCGCTTGTTGGAGAAGGTGGGGCCGCCCCGGCGCTGGTTGTTGGAGCGGATCTTCTCCTTGCCGCCCCGGCGCTCCATGCGGGCCGCCCGTTCGCCGCCCAGCTCCTCCAGCCGCTGGTCGTACTTGGCCAGGTTCACGTCGCCGCCCTTGCGGGTGTCCACCAGCTTCTTCTGGGGGACGCGGGTGGTGGGCTGCTGAGCGGCCGGCTTCTGGGCCGCGGCCTGGACCGGCTTGTGGGGCTGGTCCTGCTGGCCCTGCTGCTGGCTCTGCTGGCCCTTGGCGGGCTGGCTGCTCTGCGGCTGGGGCTTGCCCTGGCCCTGGGCGGCCGCCTTGGCCGCCGGCTGGCCGGCGCGCCCCTGCTGGGCGGGGGCCGCCTGCTGCTGAGGCTTTTCCTGATAGGTGTCCGCGAAGATCGTCTGGATGCTGGACACCTGGTTGTGCTGGGTCAGATAGTCGAAGATCACCGACAGCTCGTGGTCCGTGAGGACCTGCATGTGGTTCTTCGGGGCGGCCACATACTTGGTCAGGATCTCCACGATGGTCTTGGTGGGGACCCCGAAGTCCTTGGCCACTTCATGCACTCTATATTTTTCCATACCCAATCAAAAACACCTCGTTATGCTCCAACCCGAGGGCTGGGAAATTTTTGTTGGCAGCTGCCGCACCGGCGCCCGCCGGGCGGCACGGTCCGTCAGCCCTCCTTCCGGCGGAAGGAGCCCTTGCCCTTTTTCACCGGGCGGCTGTGGGGGAAACGCTCTGCCGTTGCCTTCGGTCTGGGGCGCCCGTCCTTTGGGGGACGGGAACGGTGGGGGACGGTCTCGCCGCGCTGGCGCTCGCCTGTCCGCGCCGCGCTGTGGGGCGGATGGCCCTTGGCCCGTCCGCCCGGGAACGGCGGTCTGCCGCCGGCGCGCGCCCCCTCTTTCCGGGGCCGGTCGGGACCGTGCCCGTTCCCCGGGGGCGGTCCGGATGGGACGGCGCGCTTGGGGCGGTGGGGCGTGCCCGCGGCCTTCTGTTCCCGGCGCTGGGCGGCCCGCTGGACCTTGCGCTCCATGCGGGCGGCGGTCTCGCCGTACTGGGCGGGATCCAGCTCTGCCAGGCGGCGGACCAGCGCGGCGGCCAGGCCCGTGTCCGTCATGGCCGCCAGGGCCACGGGAGGACGGCCCAGCGCCCGGCCCATCTCCGCCTTGGAGAAGGGGAGGTCGAGGGAGAGGCACTCCCCGGTCTGGGCGAAGCGTGCGGCCCGGCGGCGGGTGTTGTCGGAGGCGTCCGCAGCCAGCAGCACCAGCCGGGCGGCGCGGCGCTGGGCGGCGTCTCCCACCGGCTCCTCGCCCACGGCCAGACGGCCGCCCCGCAGGCTCAGGCCCAACAGTGTGAGGATGTGTTCACCGGCCATCGTCCGCACCTCGCAGTTCTGCCTCCATGGCGTCATAGACCTCCGGCGGGATGGCCGTATCGAAGGCCCGCTCCAGGGCCCGGGACTTCCGGGCCTTCTGCAGGCACGCCAGGTCATGGCACACATAGGCGCCCCGGCCGGGCTTCTTGCCGCCGAAGTCCAGGCTCACCTGGCCCTCTGGGGAGCGCACCACCCGCAGCAGGGATTTCTTGTCTTTCATCTCCCGGCAGCCCAAACACTGCCGCTGAGGGATCTTCTTCACTCTCGCCATCCGTAGACCGCCTTTCCGATCGAGAGATCACTCCTGGGCGGGGGCGTCCTCCGCCTCATCCGCGGGCACTTCCTGGAGGGGCGCCTGGTCCGCGGCGGCGTCCTCCGCCGCATCGGGCGCCTCTTCCTCCTCTTCATAGCTCTCGGGCTTGATGTCGATCTTGTATCCGGTGAGGCGGGCGGCCAGGCGGGCGTTCTGGCCCTCCTTGCCGATGGCCAGGGACAGCTGATCGTCCGGCACCAGCACGCGGCAGGCCTTGCCCTCGTCCGCCATCCACACGTCCACCACGTCCGCGGGGGCCAGGGCGGCGGCGATGAAGGTGGCGGGATCCTCGCTGTATTTCACGATGTCGATCTTCTCGCCCCGCAGCTCTTCCACGATGGCGCCCACGCGGGCGCCCTTGGGACCGATGCACGCGCCGATGGGGTCCACGTTCTCGTCGTGGGACCACACGGCCATCTTCGTGCGGCTGCCGGCTTCCCGGGCGATGGACTTCACTTCCACGGTGCCGTCGTAGATCTCGGGGACCTCCAGCTCGAACAGGCGCTTGACCAGGCCCGGATGGGTCCGGGAGATGAGCACCTGGGGCCCGCGGGTGGAGCGGCGCACCTCCACCACATACACCTTGACATGCATCCCCTCTTCCAGCACCTCGCCGCTGACCTGCTCGCCGGCCATCAGCAGCGCCTCGGTGGATTCGCTGCCGGTGCCGATCCGCAGGGAGGCGTTGCCGTTGCGGGGGTCGATGCGGGTGACCACGCCGGTGAGGATCTCGTGCTGCTTGGAGTTGAACTCGTCATACACCATGCCGCGCTCCGCCTCCCGCAGGCCCTGGATGATGACCTGCTTGCCGTTGCCGGCGGCGATGCGGCCGAATTCCACGGTGTCCACGGGCAGGTTCACCACGTCGCCCGCCTCGTACTTGGCGGAGAGCTTCTTGGCCTCCTCCACGGGCATCTCGTTGGCGGGGTCCACGTAGTCCTCTTCCTCCACCACGTTCTTCTGCACGAACATCTTCAGGGACTGGTGCGCTTCATCCACGTCCACGATCACGTTCTCCACGTCCGCGTGGTCGCGCTTGTACGCCGTGACCAGGGCCTGGACGATCTTCTCCATCATGAAGGACTGGGGGATGCCCCGCTCCTTCTCCAGCATGGCCAGGGCGGCGAAGATCTCCGCGGGGTTGAAGCCCACCGGCTCCTTCTTCTTTTTGCCTTTCATTGGTATTACTCCTTATCCATCATCCGAGATACGAAAATACGGGATATGCGCGCTCCGTCGTGCGCGGGGTCAGAACTCCACCCGCAGGCGCACCAGGGCCACGTCCTTCTTGGGAAAGGTCCATGCCTGCTGTCCCACGGTGACGGTCACGTCCCCGCTGGCGGGGTCGTGGGCCGTGAGGACGCCGGCGAACTCCTTGCGCCCATCCACGGCGCGATAGAGCTTCACCAGCACGGGGCTGCCTAAAAAGCGCTGGAAGTCCTCCGGGCGCTTGAGAGCGCGCTCGGCTCCGGCGGAGCCCACCTCCAGGGTATAGCTGCCCTCGATGGGGTCGGCTTCGTCCAAAAGGTCTGAGAGCTTGCGGGACACGGCCTCGCAGTCCAGGATGTCCACGCCGCCCTCCTTGTCCAACAGGACCCTGAGATACCAAGTGCCCGCCTCCCGGACGTACTCCACGTCCCAGAGCGTGCAGCCCTGGGCGGCGGCCAGGGGCGCGGCCAGTTCGGCGGTCAGTTCCGTGATCTTCTTCATGGGAACACCCTTTCTGCGCTGATCTCCAGTGGGGCATGTGGGCCTGAAAAAGGCCAAGAAAAAGAGCGGACCCAAGGCCCACTCCACATACTCTACTCTTCTACCATATGTCACTATACCACAGCATGAGAGAAAGTGCAAGGTTTTTTTGCAAGATCCTTTTACTAGATGTGTCCGGGACGCGGGCCGCCTCCGCGGAGAGGCCGCGCCGGGCCGGGCACGGCTCCGGAAGAGGGAGGGACGGCGGTCCCCCTTCCGTGGGGGACCGCCGTCTCTGCTGCGCTGCGCCGTCACCGGTGGCGCAGGAAGGACACCAGGCACGAGAGCAGGAACACGCACAGGTCCGCCGCCACCACCGACGCGCCCACCGGCGTGGACAGGACGAAGGAGGCGGTGAGCCCCGCGCAGAAACACGCCACCGACGTCACGCCCGAGCAGATCACCACGCTGCGGAAGCGCTTGAACAAGCGCATGGCCGTCAGGGCCGGGAAGATGATGAGGGACGAGATTAGCATGGCGCCCATCATCCGCATCCCCAGCACGATGGTCAGGGCCGTCAGGATGGCCAGCAGGGTGTTGTACCGGTCCACCTTCAGCCCCGTGGCCCGGGAGAAGCTCTCGTCGAAGGTGATGGCGAAGAGCTTGTGGTAGAACAGCACGAACAGCGTCAGCACCGCGGCGGAGAGCAGCACCGCCAGCGCCACGTCCGCGTCCGTCATGGCCAGCACGCTGCCGAACATATAGTTGTCCACGTCCGTGGTCATGCCGGTGGTGCAGGAGATGACGATGATGCCAACCGCCAGGGAAGAGGCGCTGACCACGGCGATGGCGGCGTCGCTGTTCCAATGGGGGCGGCCGGCCATGCGCAGCAGCAAGAACGCCGCCGCGATCACCACCGGGATGGAGAAGGACAGGGGCGTGAAGCCCAGCGCCACGGCGATGGCCAGGGCCCCGAAGGACACGTGGGACAGCCCGTCGCCGATCATGGAGTAGCGCTTGAGCACCAGCGACACGCCCAGCAGGGCGCAGCACAGGCTCACCAGCACGCCCGCGATCAGCGCCCGCTGCATGAAGGGCCAGGAGAGCATCTCAAGTATGATCACAGCTCTGCCTCCTCTCGGAACCGCCGCCCCTGGGGGGAGGCCAGATACTCCGCCGCCGTGCCCAGGAAATAGCTGGTGCGGCCGATGTGCAGCACCGTCCGGGCGCTGCGCAGGGCGGCCTTGAGGTCGTGGGTCACCATGATCACCGCCATGCCCTCCCGCTGGTTGAGGTACGTCAGGGTCTTATACAGGTCCTGGGCCGCGGCGGGGTCCAGGCCGGTGATCGGCTCGTCCAGGATCAGCAGCTTGGAGGCGGCGCACAGGGCCCTGGCCAGCAGCACCCGCTGCTGCTGGCCGCCGGAGAGGTCTCGATAGCACTGGTCCTTGAGCTCCAGGATGCCCAGCTTCCCCATGTCCATGAGGGCCTGGGACTTCTGGGCGGCGGTGTAGAAAAAGCGCATCCCCTTGCGGGCCAGGCATCCGGAGAGGACCACCTCCCACACGGTGGCGGGGAAGTCCCGCTGGGCGCGGGTCTGCTGGGGCAGGTACCCCACCGCGCCCTGGGCCAGCTCCGGCGAGCGGAGGATCTGGCCGGAGAGGGGGGAGAGCAGGCCCAGCAATCCCCGCAGCAGCGTGGATTTGCCCGATCCGTTGTCCCCCACGATGCACAGATAGTCCCCCTCTCGCACGGTCAGGTCCAGGTGCTCCAGGACGCTCTGCCCCTCATAGCCCAGGGACACGTCCCGGCATACCAGCAGTTCATCGGGCGCCATGGGCATCCTCCTCTCCGGCGCATTGGTCGCACAGCCCGGTGAACAGCGTCCCCCGGGGATCCACCCGGAAGTGGTGCTCCTGCTCCAGATGCTCATAGAGCCCCTGGAGATGGGCGCAGTCCAGATGGCGGATGCGGCCGCACCGCTGGCATTTGAGCAGGAAACAGTCCCGCCGGGCGCTGCCGTTGGGACAAAAGCGCCAATAGGCGCCCTCGGGCGTGTTGACCTTGTGGACCATGCCGGCGCTCTCCAGCCGCTCCAGCTGGCGGTAGATGGTGGCAAGGCCCACGGAGCATGCCTCCCGGCGCAGCTCCTGGGCGATATCCGCGGCGGAGAGGGACTCCTCCGGCCGCCGCTCCAGGCAGTGGAGCACCGCCTGTTGTTGTCTCGTCTGATAGGGCATCGCAGCCTCCTGACCGATGGATGTGGATCGTCGCAAGAAACGAAAATGAGGATCATTTTCATAATTATAGGCGTTCTCGGGAAAAAGTCAAGAGCGGTTGCAAAAGCGGTGCGGATGGGGTATAGTGAGGATACATCCCAGAGGACGTGCGCCGCTGAGGCCTGACCGGCCCGCCGCGCGAATACGAGGAGTAGGAGCGGAATCGAATGAAAGCATCACTGGTCATCATGGCCGCGGGGCTGGGGTCCCGCTATGGCGGCAGCAAGCAGGTGGACGGCATCGGCCCCCATGGGGAGATCCTCATGGAATACTCCATCTACGACGCCCTGCGGGCGGGGTTCAACAAGGTGGTGTTCATCATCAAGCCGGAGATGGAGCAGATGGTGCGCGGCCTGTGCGGGGACTATCTTGCCCGCAGGACCGCCCTGGACGGCTCGCCGGTGGAGGTGGCCTATGCGTTCCAGGATTTCTCGTCCGTCCCGGACTTCTATCACATCCCGCCGGAGCGGACCAAGCCCTTCGGCACGGTCCATGCGCTGCTGTGCGCGGCGGACGTGGTCCACGAGCCCTGCTGCGTCATCAACGCGGACGACTATTACGGCATCGACGCCTACCGCACCATCTATCGGGAGCTGCTGGCGCTGCCGCCGGAGGGGAAGGCCACCATGGTGGGCTACCTCCTCAAGAACACGGCCAGCCTCCACGGCACGGTCTCCCGGGGCGTGTGCACTGTGGAGGGGGGCAAGCTCGCCTCCATCCGGGAGGCGCTGAAGGTCCAGCTCTATCCGGACGGGACCCTGCGGGACCTGGCGGAGGACGAGCCTCTGGCGCCGGAGACCGTGGTGTCCATGAACTTCTGGGGCTTCACGCCCAGCATCTTCCCGGCCCTGCGGACGTATTTCGAGACGTTCCTGCGCACCCGCGCGGGAGAGGACCTCAAGGCCGAGTGCCTGCTGCCCGTCATGGTGGGCCACGAGATGGCCGCCGGACGGCTGGAGGTGTCCGTCCTCCACTCTGCTGACAAGTGGTTCGGCATGACCTACCGGGAGGACCGGGAGGTGGTGGCCGCGCAGCTGCGCAGGCTCCACGCCCAGGGCGACTACCCGGAGACCCTGCGGACCTGACGAAGATGGACGCGCCCCCGCTCCCATGGACTTGGGAGCGGGGGCGCTGCGCTATGCCGGGACGGCGAGTCTGTCTCCCGGCATGGGACGTTCCCGGCGCCGCATACCCTCTCCTGGGTCGGATCGATCCGGATCTGTTACCGTTTTTTCACCGTTTTGTTCCGACTTTTTTCGACGCTGGGGCGTCTAATAGAGATAGAAGGAGAACGGCGGATGAGGAGGGACCGGATATGGAGAGACGGCGTGGGATCGGGAAACGGCTGTTGGAGCTGACGGCGGTGCTGACCGCCCTGGCGGTGCTGCCGGCGCTGGGCATGCCGGAGGCGGAGGCGCCGGGCTGGAGCGTCTCGGCGGGTCTGGTCCCCGTGGCGTCGGCGGCCATGGCCCGTCCGCATCCCCAGGCGGACCGGGCCCAGATGCCGGAGGCGCCCATACCGGACACGCCGGACACTGCCCCGGCGGCGGAGGCGGCGGCCCAGGGACCGGAGGTGCCGGAGGCGGAGCCGGTGGACGACAGCTACTTCGCCGACGCGGTGTTCCTGGGGGATTCCCGCACGGAGGGCTTCTCCCTTTACAGCGGCCTGGAGGAAGGGGAGTGCCTCTACGCCGTGGGCGCCACGGTGTGGTCGGTGGCCGAGGAGGCCGTCTGGAAGACCGAGAGCGGGAAAGTCCCCCTGCTGGACGCGCTGGAGACCATGGAGGCCGGCAAAGTGTACATCATGCTGGGCGCCAACGAGCTGGGCTGGCCCCGGGCGGAGGTGTTCCGGGAGCAATATGGGAAGGTGATCGACCGCATCCGGGAGGACCATCCGGACGCGGAGGTGGTCATCCAGTCCATCCTGCCGGTGAGTGCCAAGCAGCAGGCCAAGGGCAGCTATGTGAACAATGGGCGCATCTCCGAGTTCAACGAGCTGCTGCGGGAGCTGGCGGAGGAGAAGGGGTGCCCCTATCTGGACGTGGCGGAGGCAGTCACCGGCGCGGACGGATGCCTGGAGGCAGACCTGACCTTCGACGGCATCCACCTGAACGTGGAGGGCTGCAAGCGCTGGCTGGAGTACCTGCGGACCCATCCGGTGTGAGGCGGCCCGCCCCGGAGCGGGGCCCCACCTGCGGACCCATGGATCGATGAGGAGAGAGCGGCCCCCTGCATCTAGCAGGGGGCCGCTCGCGCTTGCCGGGGGACGGCTGCGGCGTCCGCCGGGCGCCCGCCGCCAGGCCCGCCGGGGGCCCGCGCCCGTGGAGGGCGCCGCCGCTGGCTCATCCTGCGGGGGATGCCGGGGCGCGCTCCGCTCCGGCGGCCAGACACGCGGAGAGGTCCCAGCTCCGCCAGTCGGCACATGCGGCCCGGGCACGGGCGCGCTGATGGGCCAGCACGCTGTCCACCTGGACATAGCCGCTCTCGTCGGAGAGGACGGTCTGTCCGGCCAGCCGCTCCAGCTCCGGCAGCACGCTGTAGGAGTGCAGGCGGATCAGATACTCGATGCTGATGTGGCTGCTCTGGCCGGAGAGATAGCGGTCCACCTGGTCCCGGGCCACCAGCCGTTCCAGGTCCGCGCAGTTGAGGACCAGCCACCCGGCCAGGGCCAGGGGGAAGGCGGCGCGGCAGAAGGAGGTATCCGGCCGCCAGACCTTCCGCAGGGCCAGCAGGAGGAACAGGGCCATCATGGCCATGCCCCAGTAGGTCAGCGCCCGCTTATAGCTCAGCCCATAGGCGGAGACGTACAGGCACATGCGCCACAGGGCGGAGGAGAGCAGCACCAGGCTCTCCAGGCACAGCAGGGCGGACAGGGCCCGGACCAGGAGCCAGCCCCTGCCGCCGCGGCGGGTGAGGCCGGCGGCGGAGAGCAGCACCAGCAGGTTCACCGCGGTGACGCCGGTCATCTCGAAAAAGCCGCTGCGGGCCCACTGGGCATAGGAGAGGCCCCGCTGGGCCAGGTACTGCTCGCCGCCGAAGAGCCCGGCGGACTGGACCAGCAGGAACAGCAGGTACAGCCCGTCCATGGCCGCCAGGAGGATGAGGACGGTGACGGGGTCGATGGCGGGCGCCTTGGCGGCGGACCGCGGGCGGACCGGGGCGGGATGGCGCAGGCGGTAGAGGAGGCTGAAGACGAACGGCGTCAGGACCAGTGCCCAGCACAGCTCCTGGATGGCCGGAGCGTCCGTGTCGAAGAGCGCGGAGAAGGCGTCCCGCAGGGCAGCCGTGACGGCGGCGAACAGGGCGTCCCCGGCGGCGAGCACGTGGACCAGCAGCGCCAGCAGGGCCGCGGCCAGCACGACGCCCATCGCCGCGGCTCCCACCCGCCGCTTCCGACCGCGGACAGGCGTCAGGGCGGCCGGGACCGCGCCCAGCGCGCCGAAGGCCCCGCCCAGGAACAGGCCGGCCCGCTCCGGCACCATGGCGGGCCGCCACCAGGGCAGGAGCGGCCGGTCCGCCAGGACGCAGGTGTGCAGCGGCACCAGGACCAGCAGGGCTAGGAAGTCCCACGCCAGCAGCAGCTCGCTGGAGCGGAGGGAAAAGACGCAGGCCAGCGCCAGGCACGCCACCAGGAGGCAGCGGCTCTCCCCGGTGCGGAACAGCGCCTCCCCCCGGGCGGCCAGCAGCAGGGCATACCAGCCGAACACGGCGGCGGTCACGCCCGCGCCGAAGCCGGGGGCCCACAGCACGGCGTCCACAGCCAAGAGACACCAGATCAGCGCGGCCGGCAGCAGCAGCCGCTCCCGGCGGACGAGCGGGTAGGATCTGGGGGCAGTTTGCGCAAGCTTCGCCGGCCCTCCCGCCGGCAGGGCAGTCTCACGAGGGCCCATATCCAGAGGCTCCTTTCTTCCTGTCCGCTGTGAGCGGACGATTTTTGCGAGGGCGAGCGGGCGTCAGCCCTCCGGCCCGCCCGGGGGATCCGGGACATACTCCAGGATGTCCCCGGGCTGGCAGTCCAGCGCGGCGCAGATGGCCGCCAGGGTGGAGAAGCGGACGGCCTTGGCCTTGTTGTTCTTCAGGATGGACAGGTTCGCCAGGGTGATGTCCACCCGCTCGGAGAGCTGGGAGAGCGTCATCTTCCGCTTCGCCATCATCACGTCCAGATTCACCACGATCATCGGCCCACCTCAGATCGTCAGGTCGTTCTCCGCCTTCATCTCCGCCGCCTGGCGGAAGAGGGCGGACATGACCATCAGCAGCAGTCCGGCCATGGCGAAGATGGGGACGAACAGGGCGTTGTAGGAGACCAGCGGCGCCGGAGAGCGGAAATACCACACGCTGGACACCAGCCGCACCAGGGCCGCCGCCGCGATGAGGAAGGAGCAGCGGGCGGCCTTGCGCAGCGCCGCGGCATTGTCCGGCGAGAAGGGCTCGCCCCGCAGGATGGAGGCGAGGACCCGCCTGCCCTGCCAGAGGATGCAGGCGGTGCACACGCCGGAGACCAGCAGGAACAGCGACAGGGCGGCCGTGTAGGGCTCCTGCCAGACGTCCCAGTACGTACGCGCCAGGGCGGAGAGCCCGTCGTCCACATCATAGGCCAGGAGGGCTTGGATCCGGGCGAGGCCCCCGTCGAGGGCGAAGCGCACGTACACTGCGCCCGGCACCAGGGGCAGCGCGATGAGATTGCAGGCGAACGTGACCGCCACCAGGACGTCCAGGACCCGGGCGGTGCGGCGGATGGGGAGCGCGTCCATAGGCATTCCTCCTTTTGTTGAAGCTATCCTAGCACTTCATTTATCGTTTGTCAACTTATTTTTATCGTTTTTCGATAATATCATAGAGCAGTGGTCCGGCGGATGGCCGCGCCTGGCCCGGCCTGGGAGAACGGGGGCAGGCGGGCGTGCCGGCCTGGGGCTCTTTTCTCCCATCCCCCTTGACAGGCGGCGGGATCTGCGCTACTCTGTGGGAGAAGTCCGACAGGACTTCTTGTTTTGCCGATGATTTCGGAAAATGATCCCGTTATACGGAATAATATCGAAGAAAGAAGGAGCACATAGCATGAAGGCAGCGTATTTGTGTCCGGCCATCACCATGTTCCACGAGGATGGGAGCCTGGACCTGGAGAGCCAGGCGCGGCTCTTCGACCGGCTGATCGAGACCGGGGTGGACGGCATCCTGGTGGAGGGCAGCAGCAGCGAGTTCTTCGCCATGCCCATGGAACAGCGGCGGGAGATGGCCAAGTTCGCCATCGAGACCGTGGCGGGGCGGGTGAAGCTGATCATCGGCACCAGCCATATGGTGGCCGATGAGATCGTGGCGTTCTCCAACTTCTGCCTGGAGGCGGGGGCGGACGCGGTCATGGTCCTGCCGCCCTATTATTTCCACTTCGGCGCGGAGGCGCTGCTCCAGTATTACGACCGCCTGGCCAAGCGCATCCGCGGCAACATCTACATCTACAACTTCCCGGACAACACCGGCTACACCATCCCCGCGGAGACGGTGCTCCAGCTGGCCCGCCTGCATCCCAACATCGTTGGCATGAAGGACACCATCCCCGGCATGGACCACACCCGGGAGCTGATCAAGACGGTCAAGTCCCAGATCCCCGCCTTCGAGATATACTCCGGCTTCGACGACAACTTCGCCCACAACGTCCTGGCCGGCGGCGACGGCTGCATCGGCGCTTTGAGCAACGTGGTGCCCGAGATCTGCACCGCCTGGGTCCAGGCGTTCCGGAAGGACGACCTGGAGGGCATCGCCCGTGGGCAGCAGAGCATCGACCGGCTCATGGACCTCTACAGCGTCCGCAGCCCCTTCCTGCCGGTCATCAAGGAGGCCTGCCGCCTGCGCGGCATCGCCGCCACCAGCGTGGGCACCTTCCCCATGCCCAACGCCACGGTGGAGGACGACGCCCGCATCCTGGAGCTGCTGGGCCGGGAGGGCATCCGGTGATCGGCCCCCTCCCCATAGGATGACGAGATACGGCCGCGCCGCGCATGGGATCACCATGCGCGGCGCGGTCTCGTATCCGGGGAGATGGGAGAGGACAGGCCGCCCCGGGCCGCTTTGAAGCGGTCCGGCGCGGCCGTCCTGTCAGATGGGATGATCGATGGGGCTGCCTCAGGCCTCGTCGGCCATGCGGCGGTACTTGGCGTAACGGGCCTTGACGTCGGCGACGGTCTTGGCATAGAGGGCGTCGGCCCGCTCGGGGAAGTTGTTCTTCAGGGAGGCGAACCGGTTCTCGCCCATCAGGTAATCCATGAGCTTGCTGGTATCCGGCTCGGGAGAGTCCAGCTGGAAGGGGTTCTTGCCCTCGGCGATCCGGCGGGGATCGTAGCGGTAGAGGTGCCAGTAGCCGCACTCCACGGCCTTCTTCATCTCGGTCTGGCTGCAGCCCATGCCGGCCTTGATGTGCTGCTCCAGGCAGGGGCAGTAGCAGATGACGATGGAGGGGCCGGGATAGGACTCCGCCTCGCGGATGGCCTTGAGGGTCTGGTTGGGATCCGCGCCCATGGCCACCTGGGCCACATACACATAGCCGTAGGTCATCATGATCGCGCCCAGGTCCTTCTTGGCGATCTGCTTGCCGCCGGCGGCGAACTTGGCCACCGCCGCGGTGGGCGTGGACTTGGAGGACTGGCCGCCGGTGTTGGAGTAGACCTCCGTATCCAGGACCAGCAGGTTCACGTCCCGGTTCTGGGCCATCACATGGTCGATGCCGCCGAAGCCGATGTCATAGGCCCAGCCGTCGCCGCCGATGGCCCACACGGACTTCTTGGCAAGATATTCCTTGTTGTCCAGGACGAAGGTCACGTCCTTGGTCTGCTGGGCCTTCTCCAGCGCGGCCACCAGGGCGTCGGACACCGCGCGGGACTTGCTCTTGTCCGCCCAGTCGTTCAGATAGGCCTGGATCTCGTCCACGGCCACACCGGCGTCCTTCAGGCTCTCCAGGCGGATGAGGATCTCCTTGCGGATGGAATCCTGGGCGTGGAAGAAGCCGTAGGCGAACTCGGCGTTGTCCTCGAACAGGGAGTGCTCCCAGGCGGGGCCACGGCCGCAGTGGTCCTTGCAGTAGGGCAGGATGGGCGCGCCGCCGCTGATGGCGGAGGAGCAGCCCGCGGCGTTGCCGATGTACATGCTATCGCCCACCAGCTGGCTGACCAGCTTGATGTATGTGGTCTCGGCGCAGCCGGCGCAGGCGGCGGAGAACTGGAAGTAGGGCTTGGCGAACTGCAGGTTCGTGATGGTCTTGTCGCTGATGACGTCCTTCTTCAGGTACTTGTCGTCCATGGCGACCTTGTCGAAGTTCTCCTGCTCGGGCTTCATCTCCTCGAAGGGCGTCATCACCAGGGCGTCGCCGCTCTTCTCGTTGGCGTTGGCGGGGCAAACGGTCAGGCACACGCCGCAGCCCAGGCAGTCATAGGGAGAGATCTGCATCCGGTAGGAATAGGCGGGGACGTCCTTGCCCAGACCCTTGGCGGGCACGGTGGCGAAGGAGGCGGGCACGCCGGCCTTCTCCTCGTCCGTCAGCAGCACGGGGCGGATCGCCGCGTGGGGGCAGGCCATGGAGCAGCGGTTGCACTGGATGCACGCCTCCGCGTTCCACTTGGGCACCATGGTGGCGACGCCGCGCTTGGAGAAGGCGGAGGTGCCGTTCTCCCAGGTGCCGTCCAGCACGCCGTGCTTCTTGAACACGGACACGGGCAGCTTGTCGCCCTGCTGGCGGTCCATGGGCAGCACGATGTCCTTGACGAAGGCAGAGGCGTTCGCCGGCTCGGTCACGGGCGTGTCCGCCGCGTCGGCCCAGGCGGCGGGGATCTCCACCTTCACAGCGGCGCTGATACCCACGTCCACGGCCTGGTCGTTCAGGTCCACGATCTTCTGGCCGGCCTTCTTGAAGTAGGAGTTGTAGTTGTTCTTCTTCATGTCCTCCACGGCCATGTCCAGGGGGATGACCTTGGTCAAAGCGAAGAAGGCGGCCTGCAGGATGCTGTTGGTCCGCTTGCCCAGGCCGATCTGCGCGGCCAGCTTGGCGGCGTCGATGATATAGAACTGGGCGTGCTTGCGGGCCAGGTCACGCTTCATCTTGCCGGGCAGGCGCGTGTCCAGCTCCTCGGCGCTCCAGGGGCAGTTGAGCAGATAGATGCCGCCGTCCTTGAGGTCCTCGGTGGTGTCGTACTTGTTGACATAGGTGGGGGCATGGACCGCCACGAAGTCTGCGGAGGACACCAGATAAGTAGACCGGATGGGCTGGTCGCCGAAGCGCAGGTGGGACTGGGTCAGGCCGCCGGACTTCATGGAGTCATAGGAGAAGTAGGCCTGGGCATACTTGTTGGCCACCAGGCCGATGGTGCTGATGGCGTTCTTGTTGGCGCCCACGGTGCCGTCGCCGCCCAGGCCCCACAGCTTGCAGGAGACCTCGCCGGGGTGGGGCAGCTCCACTTCCTGATAGTCCAGGGAGGTGTGAGTCACGTCATCGATGATGCCGATGGTGAAGTCGTTCTTGGGCTTCTCCTGCTTGAGGTTGTCGTACACGGCGATGATCTGGCCCGGCGTGGTGTCCTTGGAGCTGAGGCCGTAGCGGCCGCCCACCACCTGGATGCCGGTGCGGCCGGCCTGGTTGAGCGCGGTCACCACGTCCAGGTACACGGGCTCGCCCACGGAGCCGGTCTCCTTGGAGCGGTCCAGCACGGCGATCTTCTTGACCGTGGCGGGGATGGCGTCCACGAAGTGCTGCACGGAGAAGGGGCGGTACAGATGGATCTGCACCAGGCCCACCTTGCGGCCATGGGCGTTGAGGTAGTCCACCGTCTCCTTCACGGTCTCGGAGGCGGAGCACATCACCACGATGACCTCTTCCGCGTCGGGCGCGCCGTAGTAGTTGAAGAGCTTATAGTCCCGGCCGGTGAGCTTGTTGATCTCGTCCATGTAGTGCTGGA
>CALXDL010000079.1 GCA_944387055.1 uncultured Oscillospiraceae bacterium | reverse complement strand
GGCATCATCCTGCTGGCCGCCACCAACCGCCCGGAGGTGCTGGACCAGGCCCTGCTGCGGCCCGGCCGGTTCGACCGGCGCATCGTCATCGACCGGCCCAACCTGGCGGGGCGGCTGGCCACGCTCCAGGTCCACACCCGCAACATCAAGCTGGCGGAGGACGTGGACTTGCGCAAGGTGGCCCTGGCCACCGCGGGCTGCGTGGGCGCGGACCTTGCCAACCTGGTGAACGAGGCGGCCCTGCGGGCCGTGCGCAAGGGCCGCAAGCTGGTGACCCAGGAGGACCTGCTGGCTGCGTTCGAGCTGGTGATCGCCGGCACGGAGAAGAAGGGCAGCGTCCTGACCGAATTCGAGAAGAAGCTGGTGGCCTACCACGAGGTGGGCCACGCCATGGTGGCATACAAGCAGAAGAACACCGAGCCGGTGCAGAAGATCACCATCGTCCCCCACACCCAGGGCTCCCTGGGCTACACGCTGCTGATGCCCGAGGAGGACAAGACGGAGCTGCGGACCAAAGAGGAGCTGATGGCCAAGATCGCCGTCTCCATGGGCGGCCGCGCCGCCGAGGAGGTGGTCATGGACACCATGACCAACGGCGCCTCCCAGGACATCCAGGAGGCCACCAACATCGCGCGGAACATGGTTGCCATGTTCGGCATGAGCGACGAGTTCGGCATGATGGCCCTGGCCTCCCGCCGCAACCAGTATCTGGACGGCGGCTACGGCATCGACTGCGCCCAGGACACCGCCGCCGCCATGGACAAGGCCGTCAAGGACATCCTGGACCAGTGCTACCGTCAGGCCGTGGAGGTGATCCGGGAGAACCGGGCCGACATGGACAAGGTGGTTGCCTATCTGCTGGAGAAGGAGACCATCACCGGCGCGGAGATGGTGGCCATCATCGAGGGCCGAGACCCGGAGCTGGTGGAGGACGCCTATGCCTCCACCCGGTCCCGCCAGCCGGAGATCGAGGCGCCCGCCAAGAAGGTGCATATGATCTCCCAGAAGATCGAGCCGCCCGCGCCCGAGGCATCGTCCCAGGATGCGGAGACGGCCCGGCCGGAGGGAGAGGCCGCCGTCCCCGGGCCGGACGCCCCCCAGGACGCAGACCTCTTCCGGAAGGAGGAGGGCCCCCGCCAGGATGGGGACGCGCCCACCCAGCCCTGACCCCTGCCCAAGACACGAGACACGCCGCGGAGGATCTCTCCGCGGCGTGTTCCCTTTCCCGCGCCGCTGTGCTATACTCATGGGGAACAGGCCCCGCAGGCCGCGCAGGGCCGCATCCTATCGAGAAAAGGAGTCTTGCCATCATGATCCGACTTGCCACACGAGCAGATCTGCCCGCCGTCGCCGCCATCTATGAGGCCATCTTGGACAAGGACGAGCAGGGGCCCGTCTACACCAACTGGCAGCGGGGCAAATATCCCACGGAGGCCTCCGCCCGCACGGCCCTGGAGGCCGGCTCCCTCTATGTGGGAGAGGCGGGGGACGCCCTCTGGGGCGTGGTGACCCTCAATGCCGTCCAGCTGCCGGAGTACGACCAGATCCCCTGGTCCATCCCGGCGGAGCGGGACCAGGTGGGCGTGATCCACACCCTGTGCATCCGCCCCTCCTGTGCCGGGCAGGGGCGCGCCCGGGAGATGGTGCGCTTCTGTGAAGAGGAGTCCCGCCGCCTGGGCCGGACCGTCATGCGCCTGGACACCTGGGAGGGCAACCTCCCCGCCAACCGGCTCTACCCGTCGCTGGGCTATCGCCTGGCAGGCGCCACGGAGTTCTTCTTCCAGGGCTACATCCACGAGATCCTAAACTGCTATGAGAAGGCCCTGTGACCCGCCCCGGGCCGCAGGATGGACAGACGCCCCCACGGGATGACCGTGGGGGCGTCCCCTCTTTGCCGCCGACAGGAAAAGCCCCCGCCGCCGGGAGGCCGGCAGCGGGGGAACGGGTCAGGCCAGTTCCGCCTGACCGGTATAGAGCTGGTAGTAGCGGCCGTGCTGATCGATCAGATCGTCGTGGTCGCCGCGCTCGATGATCCGGCCCTGTTCCAGGACCATGATGGCCTTGGCGTTGCGGACCGTGGAGAGCCGGTGGGCGATGACGAACACGGTCCGTCCCGCCATGAGGCGGTCCATGCCCTTCTCGATCAATTTCTCGGTGCGGGTGTCGATGGAGCTGGTGGCCTCGTCCAGGATCAACACCGGCGGGTTGGCGCAGGCCGCCCGGGCGATGTTGAGCAGCTGCCGTTCTCCCTGGCTCAGGTTGCCGCCGTCGCCGGAGAGGATCGTCTGATACCCGTGGGGCAGATGGCGGATGAAGGTGTCCGCGCCGGCCAGGCGGGCGGCAGCCTCCACCTCCTCGTCGGTGGCGTCCAGGCGGCCGTAGCGGATGTTGTCCGCCACGGTGCCGGTGAACAGGTGCGTGTCCTGGAGCACCACGCCCAGGGACCGGCGCAGGGACGCCTTCTCGATGTCCCGCACGTCGATGCCGTCATAGGTGATGGTGCCGCTCTGGATCTCATAGAAGCGGTTGATGAGGCTGGTGATGGTGGTCTTGCCCGCGCCGGTGGAGCCCACGAAGGCGATCTTCTGGCCGGGCTTGGCGAAGAGGGAGATGTCGTGGAGGACGATCTTCCGCTCGTCATAGCCGAAGACCACGTGGTCGAAGCGCACGTCGCCGCGCAGGGGCGTCAGCGTGCCGTCCGGCCGCTTCCAGGCCCATGCGCCGGTGTCGTAGGCGGCCTCGGTCAGGTTGCCGGTGTGGTCCTCCGTGACCCGGACCAGGCGCACGCTGCCCTCGTCGATCTCGGGCTGGGCCTCCATCACCTCGAACACCCGCTCGGCGCCGGCCACGGCGGAGAGGATGACGTTGACCTGCTGGGATATCTGGGTGATGGGCTGGCTGACCTGTCTGGTGTACTGGAGGAACGCCGCGAGGCCCCCCAGATCGCCGCTGCGGATCGCCAGGATGCCGCCCACGCAGCAGGTGATAGCGTAGTTGATATAGCTGAGGTTGCCCATGGCGGGCATCATGGCGCCGCCGTAGGCCTGGGCACGGGTGGCCGCCTGGCGGTACGCCTCGTTCCGCTCCCGGAAGTCCGCCTTGGCCGCCGCCTCATGGTTGAAGACCTTGATGACCTTCTGCCCCTCGATCATCTCTTCGATATAGCCGTTCACCGTGCCCAGGGCCGCCTGCTGGGCGGCGAAGTAGCGGCGGCTGCGGCCGCCGATGACCTTCACCACCACCAGCATCACCGCCAGGGCGCCGAAGGTGATCAGGGTCAGTACCGGGCTGAGCACCAGCATCATGGCGATGGTGCCCACGAAGTTCAGCGAGCAGGAGATGAGACTGGCGAAGCTGTTGTTGAGCGCCTCGGAGATGGTGTCGATGTCGTTGGTATAGCGGCTCATGAGCTCGCCGTGGGTGTGGGTGTCGAAGAACTTGAGCGGCAGGCTCTGCATCCGGTCGAACAGGTCCGTGCGGATCTTGGCCACCGCGTTCTGGGACACGTGGACCATGATGCGGGCGTAGCTGTAGGAGCAGACCGCGCCGGTGACGTACACCGCCGCCATGAAGGCCAGCATCCGGGCCAGGCCGCTGAAGTCGCCGGGGAGGATATAGTCGTTGATGAGGGGCTTGATGAGGTAGGACCCGCCCACGGTGCAGGCGGAGCTGACCACCAGGAGGACCACCACCAGCCCCAGCAGGGCCTTATAGCGCCCCAGGTACCGCATGAGCTTGCTCAGCGTGCCCCGCAGGTCCTTGGGCTTTCGATATCCGTGCCGGCCGGGGCCGCCGGGGCCCGGGCCGCGGGAGAGGGATTTCTGTTCAGCCACCGATGCTCGCTCCTTCCTGTTGGGATCGATAGACCTCGCGGTAGATCTCGCACTGGTCCATGAGTTCGTCGTGTGTGCCCTGGGCCACCACGCGCCCGCCGTCCATGACCAAGATCGTGTCCGCGTCGCAGATGGACGTCACCCGCTGGGCGATGATGATCTTGGTGGTGTCCTTGAGCTCGTTGGCGAAGGCGGCGCGGATCTTGGCGTCCGTGGCGGTATCCACCGCGCTGGTGGAGTCGTCCAGGATCAGGACCTTGGGCTGCTTGAGGAAGGCGCGGGCGATGCACAGGCGCTGCTTCTGCCCGCCAGAGACGTTCACGCCCCCCTCGCCCAGGTCCGTGTCCAGCCCGTCGGGCATGCGCTCCAGGAACTCATCGGCGCAGGCGGCCCGGCAGGCGGCCCAGAGCTGCTCCTCCGTGGCGTTGGGATCGCCCCAGAGCAGGTTCTCCCGGATGGTGCCGGAGAAGAGGGTGTTCTTCTGCAGCACCACGGAGCAGGCGTCCCGCAGGTGTTCCATGGTATACGCCGCCACCGGGCGCCCGCCCACGCGGACCGTGCCCTCCGTGGCCTCGTACAGCCGGGGGATCAGGGACACCAGCGTGGTCTTGCCGCTGCCCGTGCCGCCCAGGATGCCCACCGTCTGCCCCGCGCGGATGTGCAGGTCCACGTCCTGGAGGATCCACTCCGGGCTGTCGGCGTCATATTTGAACCAGACGTGGTCGAAGTCGATGGAGCCGCTCTCCACGGCGCTGCCGGGCACGGCCGCCCCGTCGCCGATGGCGGGCGTCTCCTCCAGCACCTCCGCGATCCGGTTGGCGCAGGCCACGGACCGGGTGAGCATCATGAAGATCATGGACACCATCATCAGCGACATCATGATCTGGGTGATATAGGTGAAGAAGGTGATGAGCTTGCCGGCCTCCAGGGTCCCGGCGAAGACCATCTGCCCGCCGAACCACATGACGGCGATGATCGTGCCGTAGATGATGAGCATCATGATGGGCATGTTGATGACCACCATGCCGAAGGCGCGTTCCGCGTTGGACTTGAGGTCCTCGTTGCGCTTGGCGAACTTCTCCCGCTCATGGTCCTCCTGCACGAAGGACTTCACCACCCGGATGCCGGTCAGGTCCTCCTGCACCACCAGGTTGAGGGCGTCCGTCTTCTCCTGCATGGCCCGGAAGCGGGGACTGGCCTTGGTGAGGATCAGCGCCACCGCCACCACCAGCAGCGGCAGCGCCACCAGGAAGACGTTGCTCAGCTGGCGGCTGATGCGGATGGACAGGAACAGCGCCGCCACCAGCATGACCGGCGCCCGCACCAGCAGGCGCATGCTGAACATCAGCGTCATCTGCAGGTTGTTGACGTCGTTGGTCAGCCGGGTCACCAGCGAGGCGGTGGAGAAGCGCTCGATGTTGGAGAAGGCGTATTCCTGGATGTGGTCATACTCCGCGGTGCGCAGGTTCGCGCCGAAACCCATGCCGGCGGTGGCGGAGCAGGCCGCCGCGCCCAGTCCGAAGCACAGCGAGACCGCGGCCATCACGGCCATGAGCACGCCCTTGCGCAGGATATAGTCCTGATCGCCCGTGGCGATGCCGATGTCCACGATATCGCTCATCACCAGCGGGATCAGCAGCTCGAAGATCGCCTCGGCAGCACTGCACGCCACGCCCAAGGCGATCCAGCCGCGGTATGGCCTGGCGTACGGCCAGAGTTTTTTCAGCATTATGTTCGATCCTCCTCTAAGTTTTGGATGATACGGCCCAGGAGCATCCGGAACGTGTCCACCTCCTGCGGCAGCAGGCCGCGGACCATGCGCCCCTCCGCCTCCTGGAGGCTCTTCTCGAACAGCGCCCGCTGCTCCCGCCCCTTGCTGGTGAGGGTGATCAGGCGCCGCCGGGCATCGCTGCCGCTGACGGAACGGGTCACCAGCCCTTTCTCCACCATCCGGTCCAGGATGCCGTTGGCCGTGGAGGGCTTCACTTTCAGGAATCCCGCCACCTGGCCCTGCGGCGCCTGCCCCCCGTGGTGGAAGAGATAGAGCAGGACATGCGTCTGGACCGGCGTCACATCGTACTGGGCCAGCTGCTCCTCCAGCCGCGCCCGTGATAGATGCGCTGTCCGCCCCAGCAGGGGCCCCAGCGCGTTCCCATGATCCATGTTCCACCTCCACATGCGGCCGAGCCGTCCGAAAAAAGTTAGTGCGCTAAATATTAGCGTGCTAAATATTAACATAAGACTACGCATCCGTCAATGTCAGATCCACCAATATTTTTGAACGTTTTATGAACGAAAACCCCGTCATCTCCCAGCATGTAAACAAATTATGAAGCTTTCTGCAAAGATATTGACTTCGGGGCGCCGGCCTTGTATGATGGTCTCACCAAACAGGAAGCTTGTCATAACACACCACCATTTTCCCTCTCCTTTCTCTATATCATACAGTGGAGCGGACGGCCGCAGGGCCGTCCGCTCCACTGTTTTTCCGCCGCTGCTTCCCCGCGGGCCATGCTCCGCCGCGCCAGGCGGCAGGCCCCTCCCCGTCCGCCAGTGATCGTGCCGTCCCGCCTCTTTATATATTAATAAGATGTCCGGCGGGCGGCGGCCGGGGCGTCACTATTTGGGGAGTCTGGAGGATCCTGGCGCGCCGCCTGCGCCTGTCAGGGGACCCGCCGTCTCCTGCGGCCTCTCTCCGCCCGAAAACGGCCCGATCGGCGCTTGACAAAAAAGTGCGTGAAGTTTATGATGGGGGTATCACAAAACTGGCGGGTTGTGAGCTGTTTTCGCGCTTTTTTCCGGAATCTTATTCCGTATCCTGGGATCCTGTGCCATTCCTCCCTTCGTCCGCCCGGCCGCTGCGACGGCTGCATCCTCTTAAGAAAGAAAGGAAATGAAACATGGGCAAGAAAATCGTTGTCATGGACGGAAACACGGCCGCGGCACATGTGGCTTACGCGTTTACCGAGGTGGCAGCCATCTATCCGATCACTCCCTCTTCTCCGATGGCAGAGAAGGTGGACGAGTGGTCTGCCAGAGGCCGCAAGAACCTGTTCGGTTCCACCGTGGACGTGATCCAGATGCAGTCGGAGGCGGGCGCCGCGGGCACCTGTCACGGCTCCCTCCAGGCCGGTGCCCTGACCACCACCTTCACCTCTTCGCAGGGGCTCATGCTGATGATCCCCGCCATGTATGCCATGGGCGGGCAGTTCCTCCCCAGCGTCATGCACATCGCCTCCCGTGTGGTGACCAGCAACCACCACTCCATCTTCGGCGATCACACGGACTTCATGACCTGCCGGACCACTGGCTACGCCATGCTGATGTCCTCCTCCCCCCAGGAGGCCATGGACCTGGGCGCTGTGGCCCACCTGTCCGCCATCAGCGCGCGCTACGCCTTCATGCACTGCTTCGACGGCTTCCGCACCTCCCACGAGATGCAGCGGATCGAGGCGCTGGACTATGAGGACCTGCGGGGCCTGGTGGACTATGACGCCCTGAAGGCCTTCCGCAAGAGCGCCCTGAACCCGGAGCACCCCTCCAACCGCGGCAACAACGTCAACCCCGACGTGTACTTCCAGTGCAAGGAGGGCGCCAACGAGAAGGCTGCCTCCGTGCCCGAGACCGTCCAGCACTACATGGACGAGATCAACAAGCTCACCGGCCGGGACTATAAGCTCTTCAACTACTACGGCGCGCCCGACGCGGAAGAGGTCATCGTGGTGATGTGCTCCGCCTCCGAGACCGTGAAGG
>CALXDL010000078.1 GCA_944387055.1 uncultured Oscillospiraceae bacterium | reverse complement strand
ACGTTATCGGCATCCGCGATGACATGTTCATCGGTGAGGGCCACAAGTACCAGAAGACCTTCATGGACGCCGTGAAGGAAGGCTACTATGACGGCATCCTGGAGCAGCAGCCCACCCTGGTGAACCTCCAGTGCGACGTGGACCACCCCACGCAGTGCATGGCGGACATGCTGCACATCATCCATGAGTTCGGCGGCGTGGAGAACCTCAAGGGCAAGAAGATCGCCATGACCTGGGCGTACTCCCCCAGCTACGGCAAGCCCCTGTCCGTGCCTCAGGGCGTCATCGGTCTGATGACCCGCTTCGGCATGGATGTGGTCCTGGCCCATCCGGAGGGGTATGATGTCATGCCCGAGGTGGAGGAGATCGCCCGGAAGAACGCAGCGGCCACCGGCGGTTCTTACCGCAAGGTCGCCACGATGGAGGAGGCCTTCCAGGATGCCGACATCGTGTATCCCAAGTCCTGGGCTCCCTTCGCTGCTATGGAGCAGCGGACCAAGCTGTATCAGGCCGGTGACCAGGCGGGCATCGACGCGCTGGAGCAGCAGCTCTTGGCCCAGAACGCCCAGCACAAGGATTGGACCTGTTCCGAGGCGATGATGGGGCGGACCAAGAACGGCAGGGCCCTGTACCTCCATTGCCTGCCTGCGGACATCACCGGTCTGAGCTGCGCGGAAGGCGAAGTGGATCAGAGCGTGTTCGACCGCTATCTGGTCCCCCTGTACAAGGAGGCCAGCTACAAGCCCTACATCATCGCCGCCATGATCATGATGAGCAAGGTGAAAGACCCCGTGTCCGCGCTGATGGCGCTGGACGCCGGCGGCAAGCGCAAGCTGTTCTGAGGCGGGGCATCCGTGCTCCCCGCCGCATCGAAGGGGCCGGCCAAGGGTCCGGCCCCTCCCATCTTTCAGGAACGAGGTGTCATCCAGCATGGCTAAGCGCATCGTCATCGCCTTGGGCGGCAACGCCCTGGGCAAGAACCTGCCCGAGCAGATGGCCGCCGTGCGCCACACGGCCCGGGCCATCGTGGACCTGATCGAAGAGGGCCATCAGGTGGTGGTGGCCCACGGGAACGGTCCGCAGGTGGGCATGATCAACACCGCCATGACCACCCTCTCCCGGGAGGACCCCTCCCATCCCATGGCTCCCATGTCCGTCTGTACCGCCATGAGCCAGGGGTACATCGGCTATGACCTGCAGAACGCTCTGCGGGAGGAGCTGTTGGACCGCGGCATCCACAAGCCCACGGCCACCATCCTCACACAGGTGGAGGTGGACCCGGAGGATCCCGCTTTCCAGCATCCCTCCAAACCGATCGGTACGTTCATGACGGAGGCTGAGGCCGAGGAGATGCGCCGCCGGGGCAACGCCGTCATGGAGGATGCGGGCCGCGGCTGGCGCCGGTGCGTAGCCTCCCCCCTGCCCAAAGCCATCGTGGAGATCGAGACCATCCGCGCCCTCATGGACGCGGGACAGGTGGTCATCGCCTGCGGAGGCGGCGGGATCCCGGTCTTCCGGACCGGCGCACACCATCTCAAGGGCGCGGGCGCCGTCATCGACAAGGATTTCGCTTCCGAGCTGCTGGCAGAAGCGCTGGATGCCGACGCCCTCATCATCCTCACAGCTGTGGAGAAGGTGGCCATCGACTTCGGGAAGCCGGGCCAGAAGTGGCTCGACCACCTGACGCCGGCGCAGGCCAGGCAGTACGAGGCGGAGGGCCAGTTCGCCCCCGGGTCCATGCTGCCCAAGGTCCAAGCGGCAGTGAAGTTCGCCGAGTCCAAGCCCGGCCGCACGGCACTCATCACGCTGCTGGAGAAAGCCAAAGATGGCATCGCCGGCAGGACCGGTACCGCCGTCTCCCTGTGAGCCGCGCGGCCATGTCCCAGGAAAGGTCGACCTGTCGAACACGTCAAGGAGAGCGGGATCCCGCTCTCCTTTTTTTGTGGAAAGCGCGGGACATCCCAAAATTTTCAGGAAGGATCCTTCAAAATTCTGCTGCTGAGTGGAAGGAATCGTAAAAATCCAGTTGAATTTTACCGGTGGCCCTTGTATGATGGCAGTAGGGAAGGTCATTCCTTTTGAGCCTTGCCATCTGTGTCCACTCTGATGTTTTTAAGGAGGAAAGTAGAATGAAGAAGTTTCTTGCACTGCTCCTCTCCCTGACCATGGCCCTGAGCCTGGCTGCCTGCGGGAGCGGAGAGACGACCGCCGAGGGCGATCCCGCAGGTGAGGAGGCCAGCGGCGGCGCTCCTGCCGACGTGAAGATCGGCCTCATCTGCATCCATGACCAGAACTCCGGCTATGACGTGGCCCATATCGACGGTCTGACCGCGGCCTGCGAAGCGCTGGGCATCGACGCCAGCGACCCCGAGCAGGTGGTCTTCAAGTACAATATCGCGGAGAACCAGAGCTGCTACGACGCCGCCGTGGACCTGGCGGAGCAGGGCTGCGACATCATCTTCTCCGACTCTTACGGTCATCAGACCTACATGCTCCAGGCTGCCCGTGAATACTCCGATATCACGTTCGTGGCCTGCACCGGCGACCAGGCGGGCGTGTCCGGCCTGGACAACTTCAAGAACATGTTCCCGCACACCTACGAGTCCCGCTACGTTTCCGGCGTGGTGGCCGGTATGAAGCTCAAGGAGCTGATGGATGCCGGTACCGTCACCGATCCCAAGGTGGGCTATGTGGGCGCTTATCCCTATGCCGAGGTGGTCTGCGGTTACACTGCGTTCCTGCTGGGCATCCAGTCCATCGTGCCTGAGGCGTACATGGAGGTCCAGTACACCAACTCCTGGTACGACCCTGCCGCCGAGGGCGAGGCCGCCAATATCCTGATGGCGGACGGCTGTGTCATCATCGGCCAGCATGCTGACTCCACCGGCGCTCCCTCTGCCGTGCAGGAGGCTGTGGACCGCGGTGCCGTTGCCTATTCCGTGGGCTACAACATCGACATGCTCTCCGTCGCTCCCACCGCCGCTCTGACCTCTGCCCAGAACAACTGGGCCGCGCTGTACCAGGCCACGCTGGAGAAATTCATCGCCGGCGAGGATATCCCCGCTGACTACTCCATCGGCCATGCTGACGATGCCGTCATGATCTCCGCCCTGGGCGAGAGCTGCGCCGAGGGCACCCAGGAGGCTGTGGATGCCGCTTGGGCCTCCATCGACGACGGCAGCCTGCAGGTGTTCGACACTTCCAAATTCACTGTGGGCGGCGAGACCGTGGAAAGCTATGACGTGGACTTCTCCATCATCGACTTCGCCACCGGCGACGTGGTCTTCGAGGGTCCCACTGAGAACGTCATCGCTGATGGCGCCTTCCAGGAATCTGTCTACCGCAGCGCGCCCTATTTCGATCTGCGCATCGATGGCATCACGGAGCTGAACAACAACTGATCACCGTCTGGAAAGGGGCTGCCCCTGCGGCAGCCCCCTTTTTCCGGATCCCCTTCGCGGCAGGCAGGCCGCCGGGGCCTTTTCCCTTTTCTTTTCCCTCCGGGGGCGCATGCCTACACCAACGACTCAAAAGAAAGGATGATCTGCTTGGAACAGACCTTTGCCATCCAGATGAAGGATATCACCAAGCGTTTCGGCAAGGTGGTAGCCAACGATCACGTCTCCCTGGACATCAAGCGGGGCGAGATCTTGTCATTGCTGGGCGAGAACGGCAGTGGCAAGACCACGCTCATGAACATGCTGGCCGGCATTTATTTCCCCGATGAGGGGCAGATCCTGGTGAACGGCGTGCCCGTCACCATCGCCTCGCCCAAGGACGCCTTCGACTGCGGCATCGGCATGGTCCATCAGCACTTCAAGCTGGTGGACGTGTTCACTGCGGCGGAGAACATCATCCTGGGCCTGGACAGCCGGCAGAAGCTGGACCTCAAAGCCGTGGCCGCGAAGATCGAAGACATCTGCGGGCGATACGGCTTCGTCATCGACCCTTATAAGAAAGTCTATAATATGTCCGTCTCTGAAAAGCAGACGGTGGAGATCGTGAAGGTCCTCTACCGGGGCGCGGACATCCTCATACTGGACGAACCCACCGCCGTCCTCACGCCTCAGGAGACGGACCGCCTCTTCGCCGTCATGCGCAACATGAAAGCCGACGGCAAGGCGATGGTCATCATCACCCACAAGCTCCATGAGGTGATGGACGTCTCTGACCGGGTGGCCGTCCTGCGCAAGGGGCAGTACATCGGCGACGTGGCCACTGCGGACACTGACCCGCAGAAGCTGACCGATATGATGGTGGGCCACGCCGTAACGCTGAACATCGAGCGCCCGCTGGTGGAGACACGCAACCTGCGCCTGGAGGTGGAAGACCTCACCGTCCTTACCCCCGATGGCATCAAAGCGTTGGACAGCGTCTCTTTCCAGGCTTTCGGCGGCGAGATCCTGGGCATCGCCGGCATCTCCGGCAGCGGCCAGAAGGAGCTGCTGGAAGCCATCGCCGGCCTGCAGCCGACACAGCCCGGCTCTCATGTGATCTACCATCCCCCAGCGCCCGATGAGCCGATTGCAGGCCAGCATGTCCCCGTGGACCGCGGCGGCGAGGAACTGCTGGGCAAGACGCCCCGGCAGATCCATGACATCGGTGTCTCCATGGCTTTCGTACCGGAGGACCGCCTGGGCATGGGCCTCGTGGGCACCATGGGCATGGCGGACAACATGATGCTCAAGACCTATCGCTCCGGGAAGGGTCCGCTGCTGGACCGCAAGCCCCCGCGGCAGCTGGCGGAGAAGGTGAAGCAGGAGCTGGACGTGCTGACGCCCAGCATCAACACGCCCGTCCGCCGTCTCTCCGGCGGGAACGTACAGAAAGTCCTGGTGGGCCGTGAGATCGCGCAGGAGCCCTCCGTCCTGATGACGGCCTACGCCGTCCGCGGCCTGGACATCAACACCTCCTATACCATCTACAACCTGCTGACGGCGGAAAAGCTCAAGGGCGTGGCCGTCATCTATGCGGGCGAGGATCTGGACGTTCTGCTGGAGCTGTGCGACCGGATCCTGGTGCTGTGCGGCGGGCAGGTCAGCGGCATCCTGGACGCCCGCACTGCCACCAAGGAAGAGGTGGGCCTGCTGATGACCAAGTTCAAGAAAGAGGGTGCACAGGCATGACACAGGTGAGCCAACACAAAGATCCGCTGCTGCGGATCGTCAAACGCGACGCCATCAGCCGTCCCAAGGCCTATACCATCCGCCTCCTGGCGGTGTTGCTCTCCCTGGTGGTCAGCGGTGCGTTCATCTTCGCGGTGACCCATCTGGATCCCATCCGGGTGTATGAGGCCATCTTCGACGGGGCATTCGGCACTTCCCGGCGTTCCTGGGTCACCATCCGGGACGCCATGATCCTCCTGTGTATCGGCGTGGGCCTGGCGCCGGCTTTCAAGATGAAGTTCTGGAACATCGGCGCTGAGGGCCAGATCCTCATCGGCGGCGTCATCACCGCCGGCATCATGCGCGCCTATGGCAGCGCGCTCCCCACGCCGGCCCTGCTGGTCGTCATGGCCGCTGTGAGCCTCTTGTGCGGCTGTCTCTGGGGCGTGATCCCCGCAGTGTTCAAAGCCTACTGGAACACCAACGAGACGCTCTTCACGCTGATGATGAACTATGTGGCCATCCAGCTGACCAGCTACTGCGTGGCCCTGTGGGAAAATCCCGTGGGCTCCAACACCGTGGGCGTCATCAACCAGATGACCGGCTACGGCTGGTTCCCGGCGCTGTTCGGGCAGAACTACGGGCTCAACGTCGTCCTAGTCCTGGCCCTGACTGCGGGGATGTATATCTATCTCAAGCACTCCAAGCAAGGGTACGAGATCTCCGTGGTGGGCGATTCGCAGAACACCGCGCGCTATGCTGGGATCAATGTGAAGAAGGTCACGATCCGCACCATGGCCATCTCCGGTGCCATCTGCGGCCTGGCCGGATTCATCGAGGTGGCCGGCGTCAGCCACACCATCTCCACCGACACGGCAGGCGGCCGCGGCTTCACCGCCATCATCGTGGCCTGGCTGGCCCATTTCAACACGCTCGTGATGATCCTCATCTCGTTCCTGCTGGTGTTCCTGCAAAAGGGAGCGGTGCAGATCGCATCTCAGTTCAACCTCAACGACTATGCCTCCAATATCATCACGGGCATCATCCTGTTCTTCATCCTGGGCAGTGAATTCTTCATCAATTACCGCGTGATCTTGCGCGGCAGAAAGGAGGCCGACGGGAAATGAGTGATCTGGTCGTCCGTTTGCTGCAATCCTCCGTGTGTTTCGGCACCGTCATCATGTACGGTGCCATCGGCGAGATCCTGACGGAGCGAGCAGGCAATCTGAACCTGGGCGTCCCTGGCATCATGTACCTGGGCGGTATCTCGGGCTTGGCCGCCTCCTTCTTCTATGAGTCCAGCACAGCGGATCCCAACGGCTTGGTGTGCCTGGTGATCTCCCTGCTGGCGGCGTTCCTGGCCTCCGCGCTGGGCGGACTGCTCTACAGCTTCCTGACCATCACGCTCCGAGCCAATCAGAACGTCACCGGATTGACGCTGACCATCTTCGGCGGCGGCATCGCCAATTTCTTCGGCGGCAGCCTGACCTCTTTGGCCGGCGGCGTGGGCCAGATCTCCGTGGCCGCCACCAGTGCGGTCTACCGGACCACCATCCCCGGACTCTCTGGGCTCGGCATCGTGGGCAAGCTCTTCTTCAATTACGGGTTCATGGTGTATCTGGCCATCGTACTGGCCATCGTCATGCACTGGTTCCTGAATCGGACCCGCCGGGGGCTGGATCTGCGGGCCGTGGGCGAGGATCCCGCCACTGCTGACGCGGCGGGCATCAACGTGGCCCGCAACAAGTATCTGGCCACCTGTATCGGCGCTGGTATCTCCGGGCTCGGCGGCCTGTACTACACCATGGACTATATCAAGGGCACCTGGGCCAACGACGGCACCATCGAATCCCTGGGCTGGCTGGCGGTGGCGCTGGTCATCTTCGCCACCTGGCGCTCGATCAATGCTATCTGGGGCTCCTATCTCTTCGGCTTCCTGTTCTGGGTCTACCTCATCATCCCGGGCCTTGCCCGCAAAGACATCGAGCTGTTCAAGATGCTCCCCTATCTCGTGACCATCGCGGTGTTGGTCATCACCTCCCTGCGGAAAAAGCGGGAGGACCAGCCCCCCGCCAGTTTGGGCCTGGCTTATTTCCGGGAAGAGCGCTGACTGCGTTCCTCCTTCCCCGTCCCCGCTGTGCCGCTCCCCCGGGTCCGGCACAGCGGGGCGTGCCTTTCTGAATGAGACACCGCGGCTCCTCTGCGTCTGGCTCCGAAGGGATCCTCCTCTCCGTCCGATGGCCGCCAGTGGGCGGAAACGTTGGACCGGAGCCACCTCTGGAGATCAAAAAGGCGGCCCGGCAGACAAGGATGTCTGCCGGGCCGCCTTCTACTGTCCTCACTCCTCCGCCTGATGCCATTTGGCAGCCGTCAGGAGGTTTTGCATCAACATGGCCCGCGTCATGGGACCGACTCCGCCGGGCACAGGGGTGATGTACGATGCCTTCGGTTCGACTGCGGCGAGATCCACATCTCCGCAGAGCTTCCCCTCCGCATCGCGATTCATGGCCACATCGATGACCACTGCCCCCTCTTTCACCATGTCAGCACCGATCAGTCCCGCCCGGCCCACGGCGGACACCAGGATATCCGCTTCTCGTGTGATGGCCGCCAGGTCCGGCGTCCTGGAGTGGCACATGGTCACGGTGCCATCCGCCTGGAGCAGCAGCATGGCCATGGGCTTGCCCACGATATTACTGCGTCCCAGCACCACGCACCGCTTCCCACGGACCGGGATGTCATATGCATGCAGCATCTCCATGACGCCCGCCGGAGTGCAGGGCAGGAACACCGGCTCTCCGATCACCAGGCGCCCCACGTTCACCGGATGGAACGCGTCCACGTCTTTGTCCGGCGCGATGGCATCGAGCACTCTCTTCTCGTCCATATGCTTCGGCAGAGGAAGCTGGACCAGGATGCCGTCCACCGCAGGATCGGCGTTCAGCCGTCCAATCAGCCGGAGCAGCTCTCGTTCCTCCGTCTGGGCGGGCAGCTCGTGCTCGAAGCTCAGGAACCCGCATTCCGCGCAGTCCCGCTCCTTGCCGGAGACATAGACCCGCGAGGCTGGGTCCTCTCCCACCAGGATGACCGCCAGTCCAGGAGCGCGCCGGAGCGTCCGGCCGCCTGCGGCTGCTCGCTCTTTCACCCGTGCCGCCAGGGCTTTGCCATCAATGCGTATCGCCATCGTCTCCTGCCTCCTGTCGTCTGCCGGCATTTGCCGCGTCTGCCTCCGCCCCATCGCAGGGGAGGACCGTCTGCTGCGGGGCCGGGCCCTCCTCCTGTGCACCTGTCTCGTCTGCCGCTGGAGAGACGGCTCCTTCCGCCGCCAGGGAGGCCTGGGCGGCCACCTGCCGCACCAGCAGGCCATCATCCGCCGTCCGCTTCTTGATCCGCAGTTCGTAGAACAGCACCACCGCGGCCACAATCACCATCACGATGCTCAGCGCCTGCGATACCCGGATGGGCTCGCCCATGAACGTCCAGTCGAACAGATACAAGCTGTCGGTGCGCAATCCTTCCACCCAAGCGCGCCCAAGACCATACCACAGGAAATAGAAGCAGGTGTTCTCTCCGTCGAAGCGCCGCCCCTTCGTGACGACGAATACGATGAGCAGCAGCCCGATGAGGTTCCACAAGCTCTCATAGAAAAAGGTGGGATGGACCTCGATATACTCTGTGGCGCTGGTCCACAGCCGCATCCGCCAGGGCAGGGTGGTCTCTGCCCCAAAGGCCTCTCGGTTGATGAAATTGGCCCAACGGCCGATGCACTGGCCCAGCAGCAGCCCCATCACGCACAGGTCCGTCATGGCCCAGAGCCGGATGTGTTTGACGCGGGTATAGACCACGGCCACCAGGAACCCGGCGATGACAGTACCATAGATGGCCAGCCCGCCGTCCCAGATCGCCACGATCCTTCCCCAATCCAAGCTGCCGTCCGCATTTTTGAACAGGTCCAGATAAAAGATCACATAGTAGATCCGAGAACCCAAGATGCAGCATGGCACGGCCCAGAGCACCATATCCAGCACGTTGTCCTCCGTGAGGCCAAAGCGCTTGGCCTGCTTCATACACAGCAGCAGGCCCGCCAGCAGGGCCACGGCCAAGATGATCCCGTACCAGTAGATCCCGTGGCCGATGTGGATGGCGATGGGGTCTGGATCGAACTCCCAGTCGCCGAAGAGGCCGGGAAAACTGATGGGCATATCTTTCAAAGCTGTCAAATCGGAACCTTCCTTTCTGTCTCTCCCACAGAGGCTCAAGCCCCTTTCGGCACGATCTCCGAGAGGACCGCTCGGTCCTCTACGATGTTCTCCCGCAGGAACGCCGCCACATCGTCCTTGCTGATGGCGTCGAATACTTGTGGGAAGCGGAAGGGATCATAGTCATGGAAATATCCCTCCGTGAGGGACACGGCGATATTCTCGAACGAGTTGAGGCCGCGGAGGCTGGCGCCGAAAGCCGCCCGCTTCACCCGCTGATAGAAATCCTCGTCGATCCCGCCCTCTGCCAGGCGGTGCGCCTCTTCCCGGATGGCTGCCGCTACGGCCCGGGCATCCTTGCTGTCGCCGCCGGCGTAGAGATACGCCACGCCCGGCATCATCTCGAACTCACCGCCGAAGCTGGCGTTGATGAGGCCCTCGGCATAGAGCCGCTGGTACAGAGGGCTGGAATCCCCCAGCAGGATGTCACACGCCATCTCCCCCACGGCCGCCAGACGCATATACGCCTCTCCGTCCGGTGCAGGCGTACATTTGAAGCCCGTCAGGAACTGCGGGCAGGAGACCTCCATCTCTTTCCGGGTCTCTTTTTGGCACACGCCCTCCGGTTCTGTGCCATGGTCCCTGCGGATGGCAGGACCGCCCTCCCTGGGCAGGACCCGGCGGGCGATATCCGTCACGTGGACGGGATCCACATCGCCCACCACCGTCAAGATCATGTTGGAGGGGGCATAGAACGCCTTGTGGCATTCGTACAGGGTCTCCGCCGTGATATGGGAGATGCTCTCCACTGTGCCGGCGATGGCAGTCCTGGCCGTGGAGGCGCTGTAGAGCGCCTGCATCATGCGGGTATAGATCTGCCAGTCAGGATTGTCCTCGATCATGCGGATCTCCTGGCCGATGATGCCCTGCTCCTTGGCCACGCTCTCCTGGGTGAAATACGGGATAGAGACGAAGGAGAGCAGTATCTCCAGGTTCTCTTCGAAGCGGCTGGTGGAATCGAAATAGTAGCCGGTCATGGCGTTGGAGGTGAAGGCGTTGGGTTCCGCCCCATTCTTGGCCAGCTCCTGGAGAGCGTTGCCCTCCTTGGTGTCGAACATCTTGTGCTCCAGATAATGGGCGATGCCCGCGGGCGTGTCCAGCCACTTCCCGTCCAGCTGGAAGCGGGTATCCATGCCGCCGTAGCGGGTGGCGAAAAAGGCATATTTCTTGGCGTAGCCGGGCTTGGGCACCACGCAGATCTGCAGGCCGTTGGGCAGGGTCTCCCGAAGCACGCTCTCGCCGATCCGTTCGTAAAAGGTCTGTTTCATGCCTGGGTCTCCTTTCCCTCCAGGAAATAGACCGTATCCAGGGACACGGTCTCCATGGCCTCGAAGATCCGCTCCGCCGTCACGTCTCGGACGGCCTGTGCCAGCAGCTCCGGGGTCTCCTCCTGTCCGGTGGCAGCCTGGCCCAGGAAGAAGTTCTCCAGCTTGGCCTGAGAGTCGCCCATGGAAGCGTAGGCGTTGAGCAGCACGCTCCGCGCGCCCTCCAGCTCCCAGTCATCCAGCCGTCCCTCTCGGACAGCGGCGAGCTGAGCGAGGATCTCGTCATAGGCGGCCTGGAACTTATCGAATTCGATACCGGAGGACACGGTGATGATCCCTTTGGCACGATGATATACAGAAGAGGCGAAATAGCACAAAGAGAGCTTCTCCCGCACGTTCAAGAACAGCTTCGAGTTGCTGGACCCGCCAAAAAGGGTGTTGCCCATCAGCAGGGCGGTATCGTCCCGGCTGGCGCAGGTGAAGCCCAGGCCCAGTTTGCCCTGGGTCACGTCCAGCCGCTCCGTGACGGAGCGCGGCGTCTGGCGGGCAGTATGCGGCAGTGTGGGGACCAGCTCCTGGACGTTCTCTCTGGGCAGTGTGGCGAAAGCCGCCTGCAGGGCCTGTTCCACCCGTGCAAGCTCCGCGCCGCCGCTGTAGAACAGCTCCAGCCGGGAAGAGGCGATCAGCTCTCCGTACTGGGCATAGAGCTTGCGCGCCTGGAGGCGCTGTGCCTCCTCCTCGCTGCCCAGGCGGCTGATGCCGTAAGGTTCTCCGGCGCACATCTCCTGGAGGAGCCGTGCGTCAGCATAGTCGCGCTTATCGTTGATCAGGCTGCGGATGGCATCGATGAGGTTGGTCTTCTCGCTCTCGAAATACGACGGGACGAACCGCCCGCCCTCGGTGACCGGGTCGCAGATCAGCTCTCCCAGCAGCTCTGCCACCGGCTCCAGCAGACGTTCGCCGCCGGGCGCGAAACTGTCGTCGATGAGGCTGGCCACGAAGCCCACGCACTGGCTCTCGCCTTTCTTCCGCACGGTATAGTCGATGCGGGCGCCATACAGGCCGTCCAATCGGACGGACAGGGCTCCGAGGTCCGGATAGCGCACGGTCCCCCGCCGCAGGACGGAGGGCAGCAGCGCGTATGCAGAAGCGGTCTCCCGCCGGATGGGGCATACGAATTGGGCGGAGAGCAGGCTCGTCTTGAATTTTCTCGCCGGCAGGTACGTCAGGTACACGCCCTCGGCCAGCTTAGTCCTTGTCACTTCCAAGGTCTCACTCCTTCTGGTGGAATAGGGGTCCCTCCAAATTCTGCTACACAGTCGATATTATAGTATAACTCCTCTCATAATTCAAATTCTTTCTTCCCGGCTTACGCGGTATATGGCAAGATCGATCTCGGCAAGCGAGACCGAGGGAGCTTCCTGCCTGCGGCCGGCTTTGGCGGTATGAGTCTGCTGGACACTTTTATGTCCAGCAGTGGTCCCCAGATCCAGCGCTCCCCGGTCTCTGCCCCGGTGATCCGCCGTTTCATCGTGGAGATCGTCCGGAGCATCGGCCAGCGGGATCGGGACAACGACTCTCCCCGGCTGGCCGCGGATGCAACGGTGGCGGCCGTCTCCCTCATCGCGGCGGCAGGCCCGGTCCCGCCAGCACCCGCAGCAGATTCTCCCGGGCGATCATCGCCCGTTCCCGCGCGTCCAGTCCAAAGCGTTCCAGCCAGGCGAACAGATCCGGTACCTCTGCCGCGCTCTCCAGGCCCTTGGCCCCTTCGTTCCCCGGTCCCATGAAGGAGCAGAAGTCGAAACCGCAGGCCACATGCTCCACGCCCATCACCTCCGCCATATGGACTGCGTGGAGCGCCAAGCTCCGCACAGTCTGCCTGGACTCGTCCGTATGGACGAATCCGTGGTAGGCGTTGAGCCCCACGACGCCGCCTGTGTCCCGGATGGCCTGGAGCTGTTCGTCCGTCAGGTTCCGGCGCACCGCACACAGTCTCCGGCAATTGGAGTGGGAGGCGATGACCGGCCCACAGGTCAGATCCATCACGTCCCAGAACCCCGCGTCGTTGAGATGGGACACATCCACCAGCATCCCCCGCGCCTGCATCCGCCGCACGGCCGCCTTCCCCGCCGGCCGCAGCCCCTCCTCCGGGTCGCCCCCGGCGCCGGTGGCCAACTGGTTGGTTTCGTTCCAAGTCAGCATCCCCATCCGTGCCCCCTGGTCCGCGTAGCGGTCGATCCCTGCGGGATCCGTCCCGATGGCTTCCATCCCCTCGATGGCCAAAAAGGCATACAGCGCTCCGGCGGCCCGGACCGCCTCCGCCTCCGCAGCGGTGCGCACCAGGCGGATCTCCTGCTGCTCCGCCAATTCCGCGCGGCCGCAGGCAAGCATCTGCTCTGTCCGCCAGAGGGTGCTCTCCGCCCCTGGCACCTGTTCCCAGAACGTCTCGCCCCTGGCTCGGCTGGTCCATACCGCCAGCACCAAGCCCTCGATGCCGCCGCGGCGCAGTCGCTCCAGATGCCGCCGCTCCAGCACATGCGTCTCCCCAGCCAGGCGCCGCCTGGTCACATCATATAACAAGTCGGAATGTCCATCGAATACCATGGTGTCCCTCCATCCTCCAAGCCATATCCCTTGATATCTTATGCTATCACAATACAGGGTCGGACGCCACTGCTCCGCCCGGGGATGGTCAGCAGCCCGTCCACAGGCGTTTTTCCCGCTCATGTCCCCCGGTCTGCAAAAAAATGGATGGTTTCTTTCTTTTCTCCCCTTGACATTTCCCGCCGATCCCTGTAAACTATTCCTCGTTGTAAAGGGTCATAACTTTACAGAAAAGGAGGAAGTCCCATGAAGAATCAGACTTACCGCATGACGATGCTCTATGATTTTTATGGGGAACTCCTGACGGAGCGGCAGAGGGAGTTTTTTGACCTCTATTATACTGAGGACCTCTCCCTGGCCGAGATCGCGGAGAACGCAGGCATCTCCCGCCAGGGCGTCCGGGACGTGATCGTCCGGGCAGAGGGCATCATGCAGGAGGTGGAGGACAAGACGGGCCTCATCCGCCGGTTCGAGGCGGTCCGCGGCCATCTGGACGCCATCGCCTCTGCCGCGGCTGAGATCAAGACCATCAATTACCGTCAGTACGAGGACGCCCGGCTCGCCGAGCTGGCAGACCTGATCGGCGCGGAAGCCGCCGCATTGAAGGAATGAGATATGGCATTTGAAGGACTCACGGAAAAACTGAACGCCACGTTCAAGAAGCTGCGCGGCAAAGGCCGTTTGACGGAGAACGACGTCCGGGAGGCCATGCGGGAGGTCCGTCTGGCCCTGCTGGAGGCCGACGTCAGCTACAAGGTGGTCAAGGACTTCGTGGCCCATGTGACGGAGCGGGCCGTCGGCACAGACGTGCTGGACAGTCTCACGCCTGCCCAGCAGGTGGTGAAGATCGTCAGCGAAGAGCTGACGAGCCTGATGGGCGGCGGCACCGCCCGGTTGTCCATGGCCAACAACGGCCCCACTGTGGTGATGATGGTGGGCCTCCAGGGCGCCGGCAAGACCACCACCACGGCGAAGCTGGCGGGACTCATGCGCCGCCAATATACCAAGCGTCCCCTGCTGGCCGCCTGCGACGTGTACCGTCCCGCTGCCATCGAGCAGCTCAAGGTCGTGGGCGGACAATTGGAGCTCCCCGTTTTCGAAGAGGGGCAGGGCGATCCGGTAGCCATCGCCGAGCATGCCATCCGCCATGCCAAGGACTATGGCAATGACATGGTGTTCCTGGATACGGCCGGCCGGCTCCATGTGGACGAAGCGCTCATGGACGAGCTCAAGCGGATGAAAACCGCTGTCCATCCCAACGAGATCTTGCTGGTGGTGGACGCCATGACCGGCCAGGATGCAGTGAACGCCGCCTCCAGCTTCGACGAGGCCTTGGGCATCGACGGCGTGGTCCTCACCAAACTGGACGGTGACGCCCGCGGCGGCGCGGCCCTCTCTATCCGCGCCAGCACCGGCAAGCCCATCAAATTCGTGGGCACCGGCGAGAAACTGGACATGATCGAGCCGTTCCATCCCGACCGTATGGCCTCCCGTATCCTTGGCATGGGGGACATGCTCTCTTTCATCGAGAAGGCGCAGGCCAGTTATGACGAGAAGCAGGCGGCCAAGCTGGAAGAGAAGCTGCGCAAGAACCGCTTCACGCTCCAGGATTATTACGATCAGCTCCAGCAGCTGCGCGGCATGGGCGATCTGAGCCAATTGGCGGGCATGATGCCCGGTAATCTGGGGCGGCAGCTGCAAGGGGCCACCATCGACGAGAAGCAGATGGCCCATACGGAAGCCATCATCCTCTCCATGACGCCGCAGGAGCGGGAAGATCCCAGGATCCTCAACGCCAGCCGGAAAAAGCGTATCGCCGCCGGCTGCGGGCTCCAGGTGGTGGATGTGAACCGGCTGCTCAAGCAGTTCGAGATGATGCAGCAGATCACCAAGCAGTTCTCCAAGGGCCCCAGAGGCGGCATGGGCGGACGGATGCACGGCTTTGGCCGGAAAAAGCGCTTCAAATGATGCGTCCCGGGTCCGTCCCGATATCATCCTGTATATAAGTGCACCTGCATTTATAGATAAACACATCATCATAGAATCATTTCGGAGGTAACAGAACATGGTCAAGATCAGACTGCGCCGCATGGGCGCGAAGAAGGCTCCTTACTATCGTGTGGTCGTCGCCGACTCCCGCTTCCCCCGTGACGGCCGTTTCATCGAGGAGATCGGCACTTACGATCCCTGCGTCTCCCCCGCTGCCATCAAGATCGACACGGAGCGTGCCCAGGCCTGGATCAAATCCGGCGCCCAGCCCACTGACACCGTCAGAGCTCTGCTGAAAAAAGTGGAAGTTCTCTGATCCGGAGGACGGAGCATGAAGGACTTGCTGCTCTATATCGCCAGAAACCTTGTGGACGATCCCGACGCCGTCTCTGTGACGGAAGTCCCGGGCGATCAGGAGCTGACGTTGGAGCTGCGCGTCGCCCCCGACGACATGGGAAAGGTCATCGGCCGTCAGGGTCGCATCGCAAAGGAGATCCGGACCGTCGTCCGCTCCTACGCCCAGTGCACCGGCGTGAAGGTTTCCGTGGACATCGTAGATTGAAGGAGGAGCGGTGCGCTGCACCGCTCCTTTTCCGCTCTCTGCCCGCCGCCCCCTTCCCCGCCGGACGAGCCAACACTATCATACCGACGCAAAGGAGAACTGCTCCATGAAACTGGAAACAATCAAAATCGGCCGTATCGTCAACGCCCACGGCATCCGGGGCGAAGTCCGGGTCCTGCCCCGGAACTGCGACCCGGCCTTCCTCACCCACTTCGACACGTTCCTTCTGGACGGCGTCCCTGTGCAGCCCACCGCCAACCATGTCCACAAGAGCATGGTGCTGATGAAGTTCCCCGGTGTAGACGATATGGACGCGGCCCTGGCCCTGAAGGGCAAGGACCTCTTCATCCGCCGGGCGGACGCCCAGCTGGAGGAGGGCGAATACTTCGACGATGAACTGCTGGGCCTGGAGGTGTTGGACGCCGCCACCGGTGCCCCTCTGGGCAAGTTGGTGAAGGTGGAGCCCTATCCCGCCCATCAGGTCTACACTGTCCAGGGCGAGAAGACGTATCTCATCCCCGCCGTGCCCGGGGCCTTCATCGAGTCTGTGGACATGGAGGGCGGAGTGATGCGCGTCCACGTGTGGGAAGGGATGTGACCCCATGCAGATCGATATCCTGACCCTGTTCCCCGAGCCGGTGGACGCCATGATGGGCTCCAGTATCCTGGACCGCGCCCAGCAGAGGGGCCACATCGCCATCCGTACCCATCAGATCCGGGCCTATACCACCAACAAGCAGATGCAGGTGGATGACTATCCCTATGGCGGCGGCCGTGGGGCGGTCATGCAGGCGGACCCCCTGTACCGCTGCTGGGCCCACGTGGTCGAGACCCACGGTCCCGGCCGCACCATCTTCCTCTCCCCCTGCGGGCGCACGTTCACCCAGGCGGTGGCCCGGGAGCTGAAGGAACGTTATGACCATCTGATCTTGGTCTGCGGGCATTACGAGGGCGTGGACCAGCGGTTCCTGGATGCGTGTGTGGATGAGGAGATCAGCATGGGAGACTTCGTGCTCACCGGCGGCGAGATCCCGGCCATGGCGGTGGCGGACGCCGTGTGCCGTATGGTGCCCGGCGTCCTGCCGGATCCAGAGTGCTTCGAGGAGGAGTCCCACTGGAACGGCCTGCTGGAATATCCCCAGTACTCCCGCCCCGCCGTCTGGCACGGCAGGGCGGTACCGGAGATCCTCCTCTCCGGGGACCACGGCCGCGTGGCGGCCTGGCGCAAGAAGGAGAGCTATAAGCGCACCATGCGCCGCCGCCCGGACCTGTTCGCGCAGTTCGATGAGAGCCAGCTGACCACCAAGGCGGAGCGGAAGATCCTGGCTGAGGCCAAAGCGGAGCTGGCCGCGGAAGACGGCGGAGACGAGGCCGCCGATCCCTCTTGACCGAGGCAGCTCCCACACAGCGAGGAGGTGCGCCCATGCAGCGTATTTTTCTATTGGAGGACGATGCGGCACTGGGCCGCGGCATCGCCATGGCACTGGAGAGCGGTGAGACCGCCGTCACCTGCCGTCCCACCCTGGCCCAGGCGCGCGATCTTTTGTCTCATGAGAGGTTCGACCTGCTGATCCTGGACGTGAACCTGCCGGACGGCAGCGGGCTGGAGCTGCTGCGGCAGGTGCGTCAGAACAGCGCTGTCCCAGTGATCCTCCTCACAGCCAACGACCTGGAGCTGGATGAAGTGACAGGCCTGGAGGCAGGCGCAGACGACTATATCACCAAACCCTTCTCTCTGGCAGTCCTCCGTGCCAGGGTCAGCGCGCAGCTGCGCCGGACGGCGGCGCAGCCGGGCGGTCCGTTAGAGCTGCCTCCCTTCTCCTTCGACTTCCAGCGGATGGACTTCCGCCGGGACGGCATACCGGTGGAGCTTTCCAAGACAGAGCAGCGGCTGCTGCGGGTCCTGGTGGAGAACCGAGGCCACACGGTCCCCCGCGCGGTGCTGGTGGATCGGGTGTGGACCGACGGAGCGGAGTTCGTGGAGGAGAACGCCCTGTCAGTCACTGTGAAGCGCCTGCGGAGCAAGCTGGAGCGGGATCCCGCCCGGCCGGAGCATCTCAAGACCGTGTACGGCGTGGGCTACACATGGGCGGTGGAGCTGTGACGGCGGCGGGATACGCGCTCCTCGCGGCCGCGCTGATCTTGGCGGCCGCTGTGATAGTCTGGAGCCGCCTGCGGCTGCGGCGTACCATGGACCGGCTGGACAGGATGCTGGACAAGGCTATCGGCGGCCAGTCCTTGGAGGAACACTTCGATGAGAGCCGCCTTTCCGCCCTGGAGGCCAAGCTGGCGCGGTATGTCACGTCCAATGCGGTGTCCGTCCGGGCGCTGGCACGCCAGAAAAATCAGATCAGCACGCTCGTCTCCGACATCTCCCATCAGACGAGGACCCCGGTGGCCGACTTGCTGCTGTACACGCAGCTCCTGGAGGAGCAGCCGCTGGACGAGCAGGCGCGCGCCTGTGTCCAGGTCCTCTCGGCCCAGGCGGGAAAGCTCCAGGCGCTCATCGAGGCGCTGGTGAAGACTTCCCGTCTGGAGACGGGGCTCCTGGCCCTCCATCCTCAGCAGGGGCCCATCGCCCCCATGATGAGACGGGCCGCCGATCAATACGCGCTCCAGGCGGCGCAGAAGGAGCTTGCCCTTACTGTGGAGCCCTTGGACAGTGAGGCGGTATTCGATCCCAAGTGGACGGAAGAGGCCCTGTGCATCCTGCTGGACAACGCAGTGAAGTACACCCCTGCCGGCGGCCGGGTAACCGTGGGCGTGCGCCCCTATGAGCTGTTCACCGCCATCCAGGTCCGGGACACCGGCCCCGGCATCCCGGAGGAGGAACACGCCAAGATCTTCGGACGCTTCTATCGCGCCCAGACGGCATACTGCCAGGAGGGCGTCGGCATCGGACTGTATCTCGCCCGCCAGATCATGGAAGGTCAGGGCGGCTATGTGAAGCTGGAGAGCCGCCTCGGCCGCGGGAGCGTCTTCTCCCTGTATCTGCCCAGGAGCTGAGGGCAGCAGTCCTCCCCTTTCTTACAAAACTGTCACTTCCTCGAAAGGATCTAGACAGATTCCCGTGGTAAAGTCTGTAGTGTCGAAAGGCAGTACAGACTTTATCGTTTGGAGGAGACCGATATGGCGATCTTAGAAGCAAGCGGGTTGAAAAAGTATTACGGCAGCGGCGACACGGAGATCCGTGCGCTGGACGGCGTGGATCTGGCGGTGGAGCGCGGGGAATTCGTGTCTATCGTGGGTACCTCCGGTTCCGGCAAGTCCACTCTGCTCCATATGCTGGGCGGACTGGACCGCCCCACCTCCGGCACCGTCACAGTGGACGGGGCCGACCTCTCTGCCCTGAAGGACGAGGCCCTGACCATCTTCCGACGGCGGAAGATCGGTTTCGTGTTCCAATCCTATAATCTGGTGCCGGTCCTGAGCGTCTATGAGAACATCGTCCTGCCCATCCAGCTGGACGGCGGCCGGACGGACCAGGCGTATGTGGAACAGATCATCGAGACGCTGGGCCTGGAGTCGAAATTGCAGAGCCTGCCTGCCCAGCTCTCCGGCGGCCAGCAGCAGCGGGTCGCCATCGCACGGGCCCTGGCCACCAAGCCCGCCATCGTCCTGGCGGATGAGCCCACCGGCAACCTGGACAGCAGGACCAGCCAGGACGTGCTGAGCCTCCTGAAAGTCACGGGCCAGAAATTCAGCCAGACCATCGTCATGATCACCCACAACGAGGAGCTGGCCCAGATGGCGGACCGGATCGTCCGTATCGAGGACGGCCGGATCGTGGTGCGGGGGTGAGGAGCATGATGAACGTCTCCAACCGCAAGACCATCCGCCGCCTGGGCTGGCGGACCATGAAGGCGGCGAGGACCCGCGATCTCATCGCCATCGCGGCCATCGCTCTGACCACGGTGCTGTTCACGTCCCTCTTCACCATCGCCATGTCCATCAACGACGGGTTCCAGCAGTCCAATTTCCGGCAGGTGGGCGGTTTCTCCCACGGCGGGTTCAAGTACCTGACAGAAGCGCAGTTCGAAGAGCTGCGGGACGACCCCCGCATCGGCCAGTGGGGCCTGCGGCGTTTCCTGGGCATGCCCATGGAGGTTCCCTTCAACAAGTCCCATGTGGAAGTGAGCTACGCCGACGCCAACTACGCCCACTGGGCCTTCTGTGACCCGGTGGAGGGCTCCCTGCCCCAGGAGGGCACCGACGAGGCCGCCACCGACACGGCGGTGCTGGCCCTGCTAGGCATCCAGCCGGAGATCGGGGCAAAATTCACCCTCACCTTCGACGTGGACGGCCACACCACCACCCAGACCTTCACCCTCTGCGGCTGGTGGGAGCGGGATGAGGCCATCGTGGCCAGCCACGTCCT
>CALXDL010000077.1 GCA_944387055.1 uncultured Oscillospiraceae bacterium | reverse complement strand
TGGATGATGTGCAGCATGTCCGCCATGCACTGGGTGGGGTGGTCCACGTCGCACTGCAGGTTCACCAGGGTGGGCTGCTGCTCCAGGATGCCGTCCCGGTAGCCCTCCTTCACGGCGTCCATGAAGGTCTTCTGGTACTTATGGCCCTCGCCGATGAACATATCGTCCCGGATGCCGATGACGTCGGCCATGAAGGACACCATGTTGGCAGTCTCCCGGACGGTCTCGCCGTGGGCGATCTGGCTCTTCTTCTCGTCCAGATCCTGGACGGTCAGGCCCAGCAGGTTGCAGGCGGAGGCGAAGGAGAACCGGGTGCGGGTGGAGTTGTCCCGGAAGATGGAGATGCCCAGGCCGGAGTCAAAGATCCGGGTGGACTTGTTCCGCTCCCGCAGGTCCCGCAGGGCATCCGCTACAGTGAAGATGGCTTCCAGCTCCTCGTCGGTCTTGTCCCAGGTCCAATAGAAATCGGACTTATACATGTCGTTGATGTGCAGCTTTTCCAGATGCTTGGCCAATTCGATGGTCTTGGACATATGTTCGCACGCTCCTTTTCCTGTTTGGTTCTGTTACGATCGAGTCATCTGCCGCTGTGAGTCACTGGATGTCATTGCCGGTGAGGTCCGCCCGGAACTGCGTGGCATCGCCGGACCTGTCCGCCTTTCCATACAGCTCTGGGACGGCGGCATACAGTGCCGCGCAGGTCACCAGGTCCTGTTTCCAGGTGATCTCGTTGGGGGCGTGGGCCTGGCTCTCTGCGCCGGGGCCGAAGCCGACGCAGGGGATGCCATAGCGTCCCTGGATGGCCACGCCGTTGGTAGAGAACGTCCACTTGTCGATGAGGGGCCGGCCGGTCCGCAGGTGCATGGCGTCTTTCTTGGGATCCGCGTCTGCGTGACCGATACGCTCCGTGCCCCAGAGGGCGTGGTGGGCTTCCACCAAAGCTTGGACGTGGGCGGCGCACTCTTTGTTGATCCAAGTGGGGAAATAGCACTCCGTCTCATAGACCTCCCCGGTCCAGGCGGGGCGGTCATACCTGTACATGCTGACCTTCACAGCGCTGCCATAGCGCTTCCCGCTGGGCAGTTCTTCGATCTCTCTCAGACAGGACTGATAGGTCTCGCCGGCGGTCATACGGCGGTCGATGGAGATGGCGCAGCTGTCCGCCACTGCGCAGCGGCTGGGGGAGGTGAAGAACACCTGGCTGACCGTGCAGGTGCCCCGGCCCAGGAAGCGGGCGTCTTCATAGTGGTCCGGATTGAAGGCGGGATCCAGCATCTTCACCAGGCCCTTGATCTCGTCGTCGGGGCCGGCGTCGTTCTCGTTCAGGGCGCGCACGTCACGGATGATGTCCGCCATCTTGTAGATGGCATTGTCGCCCCGTTCGGGAGCGCTCCCATGGCAGGAGACGCCCTTCACGTCCACACGGATCTCCATGCGGCCCCGGTGGCCCCGATAGATGCCGCCGTCCGTAGGCTCTGTGGAGATGACGAACTCAGGGACGATCTTGTCCTTATGATAGATGTACTGCCAGCACATGCCGTCGCAGTCCTCTTCCTGGACGGAGCCGACCACCATGATCTTGTATCCGGCAGGGATCAGATCCAGGTCCTTCATGATCTTGGCGCCATACACTGCAGCGGCCATGCCGCCCTCCTGATCGCTGCCGCCGCGGCCGAAGATGATGTCGTCGGTCTCATAGCCTTGGTAGGGGTCTGCTTCCCAGTTTTCGATGTTGCCGACCCCCACCGTGTCGATGTGGGAGTCCAGGGCGATGATCTTCTCGCCGCTGCCCATCCAGCCGATGATGTTGCCAAGGCCGTCGATCTCCACCTTGTCATAGCCCAGGCGCTCCATCTCGTCCTTGATGCACATGACCACTTCCCGCTCCTCACAGCTCTCGCTCGGATGGGAGATCATCTCCCGGAGGAACCGGCTCATATCTGCTTTGTATCCCTCTGCTGCCGCTTTGATCGCTTCCAGGTCCATATCGGTGCCTCCCGTCTCATTTTTTGTGATCGGTCTCGCGTGGGGGATCCCTTGTCTCTACCCCTATCATAGCATAAGAAACCAAGAAGTCAAACAAAAAATGAGAAAACCTAAAAATTTTTTAGAAATCGTGGTTGCTTTCTATAAAAAGTATGGTATGATACAATCAATAACTATCATTTTTTTACGGAGATCTGACTGGAAAAGAGGGAAATGCCATGGAAAGTGCAAAGCTGGAGCTGCTCCGGCAGGTGGCCGCCGGGATCGCGGCCCAGTTCGGCAGCGGCTGTGAGGTGGTGGTGCATGACCTGAGCCGCCACCCGGACCACAGCATCGTCGTCATCGAGAACGGGCATGTCAGTGGCCGGAAAGTGGGCGACGGTGCGTCCCATGTGGTCATGGAGCAGCTCCAGAGCAACGACCCGGAGCCGAGGGACCACCTATGTTATCTCACCAAGACGCCGGACGGGAAGATATTGAAATCCTCCACCGTCTATCTCCGCAATGCCAAGGGCAAAGTCTCCGCGATCTTCTCAATCAACTACGACATCTCCAAGCTCTTGATGGTGGAAGGGGCCCTGCGGGAACTGATCACCACCGGCGAGGAGACACAGCAGAGCGAGCCGGAGAAGATCGTGAACATCAACGACTTGCTGGACGATCTCATCCAGCAGTCGGTGGCGCTGGTGGGCAAGCCGGTGGCCCTCATGAACAAGGACGACAAGGTGCGGGCCATCCAGTTCCTCAGCCAGAACGGCGCGTTCCTCGTCACCAAGTCCGGCGACAAGATCGCCAAGTATTTCGGCATCTCCAAATACACGCTGTACTCTTATATCGACACGAAGCAACAGGAGGGAAATGAGACATGATCGACCTGACGATCCGCCCCGAGGGTCTGGCCCACGATCTCCGCAAGGCCAGAGAGAACCGCATCATCATCCCGACCATCGCGCAGATGCAGCATCCGGAGACCATCCCGGAGAAGATCCGGGCGAAGCTCGCAGACGTTGGGCTCTGGGACTTGAATCCCCTGAACCTGTTCCGCATCACTTGGAAAAACGAGGCCAAGGAGACCGGTGGCGCCTTCCAGGCCGTGCCCAACCATGTGGAGCTGCCGCCTGTGCTCACCGGCGTGCCCTGCCGCATCTTGGCCATGGCCGGCAAATGGTTCCCCACCGGCTGCCATAAAGTGGGCGCTTCGTTCGGCTGCCTGGCGCCCCGGCTGGTGACTGGGCAATTCGACGTGGATGTGCATAAAGCCGTTTGGCCCTCCACCGGGAACTACTGCCGGGGCGGCGCTTTCAATTCGGCGCTGCTGGGCGCCAGGGGCGTGGCCATCCTGCCTGCTGAGATGTCCCGGGAGCGGTTCGACTGGCTCCATGAGATCGGGGCGGAGGTCATCGCCACTCCAGGCTGCGAGTCCAACGTGAAGGAGATATTCGACAAGACCAACGAACTCAAGCGAGACCCCCGTTACATGAGCTTCAACCCGTTCGAGGAGATGGGCAACCCCCTCTGGCACTACAATGTCACCGGTCCTGCCCTGGCGGACCTGTTCGAGGCCGTCAAGCGGCCCGGAGACCGGTTCGCGGGCGCGGCGTTCACCTCTGGCTCTGCGGGCACCATGAGTGCCGGCGATCTGCTCAAAGAGCGCTATCCTCAGCTGAAGCTGGCGGTGGGCGAGGCGCTCCAGTGCCCGACCATCCTGAGCAACGGCTTCGGCGGTCACCGGATCGAGGGCATCGGCGACAAGCACATCCCCTGGATCCACAATGTGAAGAACACCGATATGGCCATCGCCATCGATGACGAGGACTCCCAGCGCCTCCTGCGCCTGTTCAACACGCCGGAGGGCCAGACCTACCTGCGGGAAGAGCTACACCTGGACAGTGAGCTGGTGGAGCAGCTGACGTGGCTGGGCATCAGCGGCATCGCCAACGTGCTCTGCTGCATCAAGATGGCCAAGTTCTATGAGCTGACCGAGCGCGACGTGCTGTGCACGGTGCTGACGGATTCCGCCGCCATGTACGGCAGCCGTATCGCGGAGCTGAGCGAGATGTACGGCCCCTACTCCGTCCATGAGGCCGCCTTGGACCACCATGTCCACATCCTGGCCCTCAAGACGGACAATATGATGGAGATGGGCTACGCTGAGCGCAAGCGGGTCCACAACCTCAAGTATTACACCTGGGTGGAGCAGCAGGGCAAGACGGTGGAGGAGCTCGATGCCCTCTGGTACGACACCGAGGGGACCTGGGACGCTGTCCATGCCCAGGCCAAAGACCTGGACGCTCTCATCGATGCGTTCAATGAGGAGGCAGGCGTGCTGAAGACGCTCTGATGGGATACAAACAGCTTGCGGTGTGTGATGGATGAGTTCGAAGCCCCTCATATCCCCAGGACCGTGGATAAGCGCATCCGCTTCCTGATCGACGTGGTAGAGGCAGTCGAGAAAGCGATCCAAGGAAGAGCCAGCAATTTTTCCGCTTTTGTGGCAGCGGCGACTTGCATGGCGCTGGAAGATCTGGAAAAACAATCCGATCAGCTGGGAAAACAGGAGGCGTACTGAAAGACACGTCTGATGCGGCGGACCTATCCGGCCGCGCCGGATGCCGCTGCTTGTGCAGGCAGCGGCATCCTGGATATCACTTGGGACTGCGGCTCCATCGGGACCCATCTGACCAAGGAGGCGCCGGCTGCTCGCCGGGAGCACACTATGCGGCGCTGCCGGGAGCTGCTGCCGGTGGAGGAGGACACGTTCCCGGCGTCAGGTCCCCGCGCCTATCGGAGAGACGGAACGCCCCCAGCGGCCTTGCCGCTGGGGGCGCCTATGGCTCTGCAGGGCAGGCTGGTCCGGCCACAGTGCCCACCCAAGGGACTGCCGCGCCGGTGCGCCTCCGCCGTCAGTAGCCGGTCCGGCCGTGCTCCGGCTGACCGTAGGAGCGGAAGCGCTCCAGGACTTGCGCCATCTGTCCATCGGTGAGGATGTTCGGTGTCCCGATGCTCATGGCATGGTATTGGAGCTCGGCGAGATACTCCATGTTGCAGGCCAGACCGTAGGCACTCTGGATGTCTTTGCCGCAGACCACCAATCCATGGTTGCCCAGGAGGACGGCGTCGCTCTCGCCGCACACCTCCATGGCGGCCTCTGCCAGCTCTGCCGTGCCGAACGTGTGATAGGGCGCGCAGGGGACGGTGGCCGTACCGGCGTCGCCGATCGCATAATGGACGGCTCGGATGGGCTGGCCCAGGACGGCAAAAGTGGTACAGTACATGGAATGGGTGTGGACGACGGAACGGGCATGGGGCTTGCGGCGGTAGAAGGCGGTGTGCAGGGCCCACTCGCTGGAGGGCTTCCTGCTGCCATCCACGATGTTGGCATCCAGGTCGGTGATCACCACGTCCTCCGGCCGGATGGAGGAATAGTCCATACCAGATGGGCTGATGGCCATGAGCCCGCGTTCGGCGTCATAGATGCTGAGGTTGCCGCTGGTGCCTGTACTCAGGCGGGCGGCACTCATTTTTTGGCCATATTCCACGATCAGGTCTCGTTCTTCTTGCATGAGCATCATTCTGCTGCCTCCTTGTCTTCTGTTTCCGGATCGAGGGCCGGACAGGCTGTCGTCCGGAGGGCCCTGGGGCGGGGACCGCGTCCGCTGTCAATAGAAGGGGCGTACGTCCGTGTCGAAATAGTGGTCCAGCAGGTAGGGGACATATACGCCCTTGTCCGTCACCACGCCGGAGATCAGATGGGGCGGCACCACATCGAAGGAGGGATAGATGGCCTTGACACCCGGGAGCGTATTGGGGATGCCGCGATAGCAGAGGACCTGGGAGGGGTCCCGCATCTCGATCAGGATGTCGTCCTTCGTACGCTTCTCCCGGTCCGGGATACCGGTGACATAGTAGGGGATAGCGAAATGATCCGCCAGGATCGCAATCTGGAACGTGCCGATCTTGTTGGCGATATGGCCGTCCCGGGCGATGGAATCCGCTGCGGAAGTGAAGAGATCGATGCCTTCCCGCTCCATGGCATAGGCGATCATATTGTCTGTGAGGACCGTGGTCTCGATGCCCATCTGTGCGAAGCAGCTGGAGGTGAGCCGGGCGCCCTGGAGATAAGGCCGCGTTTCGGCGCAATAGGCCCGGAAGGTCTTGCCCTGCCGCTTGACGGCCCGGATGAGCGTGCCGATGATGGTCTCGCCGAAGCACTGGGTCAGGATAGAGCCGCCGTCCGGGATGAGAGCGGCAAGATGGTCCCCGACTATCTGCATGGTGCGGTAGCGGCGGTCCAGAGACTCTATCGTGGACGCCACGATCGCTTCCACGGGGTCCCGACCCGCGGCCAGAGCCGCCTCCGCCACGTCCGCGCAGCGGCTGGTGATCTGCCCGTAGCGGTTGGCAGTGGTGGGGCGGGCGTTGGCCAAGTCGTGGGACGCCTGGCGCAGGAAAGCGGACTGCTCCGCCGCGCCCCTGTCCCGGACCTGCCAGGCCGCCAGCGCCATGCCCATGCCCACGGCCGTATATGGACCGGCGCTTTGGGTCACCATGTCGGCGATGGCCTGGACCACCTCATGATAGTCCCGGCATTCCACGAAGCGGACCTCCGTGGGATAGACCCGACGGTCCAGGATGCGTACCCGGCCGTCCTCGAACCCCGCCACATGCTCGTACTGGAGCAGGAAGGGCATGTCCCGATCCATCCGTTCCATCTCACATGCCCCCTTCAAGCCAAGATCAGGCGGAACGCCTCCACGACGGCATCGCCGGTGAGGTCCCGCTCCCGCTCCTTGATGAGGAATATCCCCATCTTGATGAGCGCGCGCTCCATGGGCAGCCTTTGGGCAGGGTCAGTGACGGAGGTGACCTCTATCACCTTGGAATCTCCCACCACCCGGCGGATGATCTCCGTGCCGGCATAGCCATAAGCGTCGGCCATGACGCGGTGCAGATAGCTCCGGCGGAACGCCTCTGCCCGGTACAGGGGGAAGGTGACCAGCGCATCATACTGCGCGGACAGCTTGGCGGCCGTCAGGTCGCACAGGCTGCAGATGGTGGTCTCCAAGGCCTGCGCCGTGGCCGTGTCCTCCGGCGCGGTGAAATGGCGATAGGCCCAGGAGAAGAACAGGTTCCCGATGACGTTGCCGATATCATACCCCATGGGGCCGTAGAAGGCGAACTCCGGATCGATGATCTTCACGCCCTGGGCATCGACGAAGATGGAACCGGAGTGCAGATCGCCGTGGAGCAGGGCTTGGGCGTCGTTCATGAAAGTGTCGCGGAGCTTGCCGACCTCGGCATGGAGCATCTCGTCCCGATAGAGGGAGGTCTCCACGAACGCTTCATTTCCCGGAGTGATGACGTTGCGGCCCTTATAGTCGTAATATGGTTCTGTGAGGACTAGGTCTTCTGTGATGTCGCACAGCTCCGGATCGATGAAGAAGCGGACCCGGCGTTTCTTCTCCTGGCGGTCCATCACCAGATCTGTGGTAGGCAGCAGGGTCTTTGCCAGGAAGGTGGACAGATGTTCGGCCAGGTGATCGTAGACGTGCCCGGCCATCAGCTCCTTGCGCAGGGACTTGTAAGCGGAGATGTCTTCCATGGACAGTGCCGCCTTGGTCTCGTCATAGTGATAGACTTCGGGGACATACCCAGGCGCCAGCGAGGCTTCCAGCCGCAGCATCTGCGCTTCGACCTTGCTGCGATAGATATCCAGCGGGCGGCCGGAAGAGCGCAGCAGCCTGTCCGCCTGCTTGACGATGAGGGAATGGCCGTCCCGCAGGGAGCGGACCTGGAAGACGTAGTTGATGTTGCCGTCGCCGATCTCCGTACAGACGGTCTCCTCATCCGGGGCGAAGCGGTGCAGGACCTCTACGGCATAACGCTTCACTTCGTCCGGTGTCATGAGGGAGGATCCATTGGATAGACACATCGCTCAGAGGACTCCTTTCTCGTTCCAAGGCAAAAGCCCTTGCTGGCCCTGCCTCATCCTATCGTCGATTATAAGATAGATGGCCGCACTTGGCAACAGCGCTCTTGCCGGACTGAGCGCGGGAAGCACAGATATTCTCATAGTCCGCACACGGTTAAACGTTTTCTATCCAAGAGGTTCCTTTTTTTCAGAATATCATTGACAGAAAAGCTTCTGGGCGGTATAGTCGGATACAGGAGTCAGACACAAAGAGACCGAGGGCCTGAGGGCGTCCTGGACAGGGTACCCTGGACCACCGGAGCGAATATCGGAAGGAGCCAGAAGAGCTATGGAAGAGACCCAGACCAAGAGAGCCATCCACCGGATCGGCGTGCTGACCAGCGGCGGGGATGCCCCAGGGATGAACGCCGCCGTGCGCGCTGTGGTCCGGACCGCTGTGGGACGCGGCATCGAATGCGTGGGGATCCGGCGGGGCTGGAACGGCCTCATCAACAGCGATTTCATCCATATGGACGCCGGGAGCGTCAGCCACATCATCGATAAAGGCGGCACCATGCTTTACACGGCCCGCAGTGAGGAGTTCATGGAAGAGGCCGGCCGGGCGCGTGCCTTGGCCACCTGCAAGCTGCTGGGCTTGGATGGCATCGTGGCGGTGGGCGGCGACGGGACGTTCCGGGGCGCTCTGGCCCTCTCGCGTCAGGCGGCCCAGAGCGGTCAGGCGCTGCAAGTGGTGGGCATCCCCGCCACCATCGACAATGATATCGGCTGTTCCCACTACACCATCGGTTTCGACACCGCCTGCAATACCGCGATCGAGTGTATCGACAAGCTGCGGGACACCATGCAGTCCCATGAGCGCTGCTCCGTCGTGGAGGTCATGGGCCGTCATGCGGGGTATCTGGCGCTGTATGTGGGCATCTCTGTGGGCGCCACCGCCGTGCTGATCCCTGAGCGGGAGGTGGACTTCGAGCAGGACATCGCTGAAAAGATCCGCCGCGCACGGCTCTCCGGCACCACCCACTACATGGTGGTGGTGGCCGAAGGCGCGGGCAGCGCTGTGGAGATCGGCAAGCGTATCCATCAGGAGATCGGCATCGATCCCCGCGTGACTGTGCTGGGGCACATCCAGCGGGGCGGCTCCCCCTCCGCCAGAGACCGGGAGACAGCCAGCCGGATGGGCTATCACGCCGTGATGGCCCTGACCGAGGGACGCGGCAACCGCGTCATCGCCATCCGGGACGGCCAGATCGCCGACCTGGAGATGGAAGAGGCGCTGTCCATGACGAAGAGCTTCGAGATGGACCGTTATGAGGTGCTTGAGGCCTTGTCCAGGTCTGGTCCGGGCCAGATGTGATACATAAGCGGCCCGCGTGACGTCATAGGGATAGAGAGGCCGTCCGGCCTTCTGTTTTATTTGATCTGGACAGGGATACCGTTCACCGTCACATCTGACTCACAGCGGATGAGCAGATACCGGGCGCCGTCGATGATGCGGGTCCCCACCAGGTCGCCACGGTCCGGCGCTACCCGGACCGTCACGTCCTGCGTGGCGATCTCCAGCTGCTTCGTGTCCGCGATGTTCCGCGGGCTCAAGTCCGTCTCGGCCCCAAAGGCGGCGTCATACCGGGCTTCGAAGGCATCGATGTGGCGGTCTTCTACGCCGCAGTCCGTCAGGATCCGCTTCATCGCGTCTCGGGAGACCGTCAGGGGCTCTTCTACCTTGTTCTCTTTGTGCTCCTCGATCAGGCCGCAGAGCCGTTCATGGACCGAGCGGACCGCCTGATAGCTGCAATCCTCGGCCAGCGTGTCTCCCAAGATGGTCTGGAAGGTATCCTGCTGTTCATCGGCCGGCATAGGCGCAGGGGCTCGGAACAGGGTCTCGATGAAGTCCGCGTGGGCTTGAGAGGTGTCTTTGGTATAGTACAAGGCGCCGTAGAGATCTGTACTGCGTTCGTTGAACGCAGGGAAGAGGAAGCCCACCTCCGGCGCTGCCAACACCCAGTCCGCCGCCAAGGCATGGAAGGCGCGCTCATCCACATAATAGCTGAGCGCGGCCTTGGTGGGCTTCACCGGGCAGATGCTGCACAGGATGTAACGGAACACCTCTGTGGAGGCCTCGTCCTGCCGCTCTCCATCTTTGGACCGGTACGGCACGTCATATGTATCGCAGGTCAGGAGGATAAGGTAGTTGCCGGGAAGGTCCAGGGAGCGGACGATCTGCTGGAAGAGCGTCTGGACGGCCTCTTCGTCTTGGAGAGAGCTGTCCCGCAGGGCCATCAGGAGGCGGTGCTCTGCGCCGTCAGCCACCTGCCGGGTATCGAAGGAGATGTCCAGCAGGTTCTTGCCGAGCGTACCGGAGAGCGTCTTTCGGAGGATCCCCAGGAGCTGTTCGCTCTCTTCCTGCGGCATCAGGAGGAAGGACTGGTCGAATCGGGAGACGATCCGCCCCTCTTCATTTACATAACATCCGCAGACCCGCGGGATAGCGTTCTTGTCCGCTCGGAAGCGGCGGCGGAGTTCCGCGATCTCTTTTTCGTTCATAGCAGACCTCTTTCGTACACGAGTTCAGGCGGCCAGCGAGACTGGACGCACCTTTTTAAGATACCACGGATGAGAAGAGAATGGAAGGGGAAAGTGGCGGGTATCGCCGCGGGCAAGAGCGCATATCCTCCTCTCAAGAGGGGAGGGGACGCAGATTGCGGGACGTGCTGCGGATCGCAGGGGCATATATCGCCTTCTGCATCGGCTCTGGCTATGCCACGGGACAGGAGATCCTGCGGTTCTTCACGGCCTTTGGCCGGATGGGACTGGGGGCGGCGGTCATCGCCATGGCATCCTATATGTGGATGGGAGCCGTGCTGCTGCGGGAGGGGCAGGCATTGGCGGCAAAGGCCGACCGGGAGATATGGGCCCATTACTGCGGCCAGCGGCTGGGCCGGGTCATGGATGGCTTCGTGGCACTCTTATGTACGTCGAGCTATGTGATCATGATCGCCGGCGCCGGCGCGGTGCTGGAGCAGCAATGCGGCATACCGGCTTGGATCGGGCGGGTGGCGATGGCAGCGGTATGCTTGGCCACCGTGCTGCTGGGATTGGAGAGCGTGACGGAGATCCTGGGCGCCATCGGCCCGGCGATCATCGTCTTCTCACTGGTCATCGGCGTGGGAGGCATCATGCGCCAGGGCAGCGGTGCGCCGGCGGTAGAAGTCCCTGCGGCCTGTGGGGACTGGGCCCTCTCCGGGATCCTGTACGCAGCCTTCATGGCACCGCTGTGTGTGCCCTTCCTCACCCGCTTGGCAGGGACGGTCCCGGATCCCCGCCGGGCAGGACGAGGGGGCGCTCTGGGTGGAGCGCTGCTGATGCTGGCGGTGATGGTGATGAGCACCGCACTGCTGCGCCACTTGGGGGAGACGGCGGGAAAGCCGATCCCGACGCTGGTGCTGGCGCAGCAGCTGCACCCGCTGTTGGCTGGGGCGTTCATGGGCGTGATACTGCTGGGCATCTATTCCACGGCCGCGCCTCAGCTCTGGATGCTCTGCCGCAAGGCAGGGCCGGATGGGTCGACGGCTTTCCGCCTGACGGCGGCCGCCATGACGGCAGTCGGCTTGGCCGGGAGCGTGCTGCCGTTTGCCGAGCTGGTGGGCGCGATCTATCCCGCCGCTGGATACATCGGCCTGGTGCCGCTGATATGCGTGCTGGGACGGGGCATTGCAAAGCCGCGCATGCGGCGGCGCGGCCGGAGCGCCGGGGACAGAGGACGGAGCGAGAGGACGCCTGCATGAGACATTGGATACGGAGGGGCATCGCGTCACGCGATGCCCCTTCTTTTTTTCACTATTTGGCTGTCACGCCTCAGCCCATGGATCATCGGGCCTGTTGATAAGAGACGGAGAAGGTCCGCATGGCTGATCCGCAGCACCGCTCTGGCGGGACGAGGAGACCTGCGCTCACGGTTCAGCGACTGCGTTCTGGACGAAAGTGATCAGTGCTTGGATCGCCGGAAGGACGAATGAACGCGAGTCATACATGGCATAGACCATCATAGCGACCGCCTCGCCCGCCCAGGGCAGCTGCACGAGGTCCGTTTGCTCCAGCTCGCGTTTCACACTGCTCAGAGGCATGAAGGAGAGGCACCGGCGGTCCTTGATCGCTCGGATCAGCAGGATCCCGCTGTCCAAAAACAGGCTTTCATCCACAGACGCGCCGCTTTCTTGGAGGATATTTTTCAGCAGGGGATGTTCGATATACGCGCGCCGGGGGAAGAGCAGCGTTTGGCGGCAGAGGTCCTTTGGATAAACGACCGTCTTTCGCGCCAAGGGATGCTGCGGCGGGGCTACCAGGACGACGGGCTCCTGATAGAGGGGGACGGTCATGATCCGCTCGTTCTGCGGGAGCGTGAAGTCTTGAGAAAAGACGACATCTGTCTCCTCGTGGAGGAGCTGCTGGACGAACGAAGGGGAGGAATTGACCCGGATCGTGAGCTGTACCTGGGGATATTGCTTGGAAAACAGCGAGTAGAGCGGCGAGAGGCGATAGAGCCCAACCGTTTCCGAGACAGAGATCTGCAGCCTTCCGGAGACCTCCTGCACGGCGGTCATTTTTACATAGGCCTCCTGATAGAGGTCCACGATCTTCTGCGCATAAGGCAGGAACTGCTCGCCGGCGGAGGTCAGTACGGACCGGCGCCCGTGGCTGTGGATCAGCTCCACATGGAACTCATCTTCCAGACTGCTGATATGCGAGACGAGGGAAGAGACGCTGTAATTGAGCTTCTGCGCCGCTCTGTTATAAGAACGTTCCCGGGCAAAGGTCAAGAATGTGATCAGATGCTTGATATCCACAAGCGCAGGCACCTCCTTTTGGTCTGCGGACAAGATCCGCTGCTTCGACGCTGTTCGGCTTTTCCGGAAAGGCTTTGCCGGAATACCGTGTTCACGCGGGACTTTATGCCATTATACTAAAACCACAGCGAAAGTCAAAAGTTCGCGTGAAAAGATATCGGATCTGACAAAAGGAGGAAACGACCATGGATGCAGCGGCATTCGACCGCACCTATCGGAAACGGCTGGAGCCTTTGGCGACCACCAACATCGCGGATGCACTGGACGCTCTGGGCATACATAGATCCGCATATGGGATCGTCCCCATGAACGGAACTGTCCAGAAGATCATCGGCAGGGCCGTGACGGTCAAGATCACGGCCGCGGGCATGACCCGCTCCACGACGCATATGTGTATCCGGGCCATCGCAGAAGCGGAGCGGGGCGATGTCATCGTCATCGACAACGGCGGGCGGCTGGACAGCAACTGCTGGGGCGGACTGACCTCTTATGCGGCGAAGCTGGCCGGGATCTCCGGGGCGGTCATCGATGGAGCCTGCCGGGACATCGATGAATATGACGAGGTGGGGTTCCCTGTCTTTGCCCGCGGGAGAGTGGTCTCCACTGCCCGCGGCCGGCTGATCGAAGAAGGGACCAACGTCCTGATCCAGTTCCACGGGGTGCAGGTCCGCCCGGGAGATGTGGTCGTGGCCGACCACAGCGGCGTCGTCTTCATCCCCATCGAGATATTGGACGAGACGATTGCGAAGGCAGAGGCCCTGCTGGCCAAAGAGCAGGCGATGAAAGCCGATCTGCAGGCCGGCATGTCGATGCTGGAAGTGGATAAGAAGTACAATTACGAGCGGATGCTGCAGGAGTGAGGTGCGCAATGGTGTCAGTAAGCGGATTCTTGGGGATACCCACTGGAAATATCTGTGACTGCAATGGGCTCAAGGGCAGCATGGACGCGGCCATCATGCCGCTGTCCTATACGTCCGCCATGGCAGGGAGGGCCATGACGGTCACCTGCGCACCGGGGGACAACCTGACCATCCATAAGGCCATCGCTCTGGCAGAGCCGGGGACGGTACTGGTAGTGGACTGCGGCGGTTATACCGGCGCGGGCGTATTCGGCGAATTGTTTGCGACTTCCTGCCGGGCTCGGGGCATCGTTGGTGTCGTGATCGACGGCGCTTGCCGCGACCGGGCAGAACTGATCGAGATGGGGTTCCCTGTCTTCTCCCGCGGAGTCGATCCAAACGGGACCCGGAAGGAGGTATTGGGGAGCATCGACAGACCGATCCAATGCGGCGGCGTGCTGGTCCATCCCGGAGACGTGGTGGTGGGCGACGGCGACGGAGTCGTCGTCATCCCTGCCGAGGAAGCGGCCGAGGTATTGGAGCGGGCCAAGGCCAAGAAGCATAGAGAGGACGAGCTCAAACCGCTGTTGGCCGCTGGGAAAACGACGGTGGAGCTGTTAGGTCTTGCTGAAAAATGTGGCCTTTGAGAAAGGAGCGCACTATGATGGATAAAATGACATTCGAGGCTTTCTGCAAGCTGGATACTCCGTGCGTATCTGACGCGCTGGACCGGCTTGGGATCTCCGGCGGATTGTTGGGGATATCGCCGGTCGTGACGGGCACTGGAAAAGTCGTCTGCGGTCCGGCTTTCACAGTCCGCTATATCCCTGTGGGCATGGAAAAAAAGACGGTGGGAGATTTTCTGGACGATGTGCCTGCCGGCTCCATCGTCGTCATCGACAATGCGGGGCGGACCAACTGTACCGTTTGGGGAGATATCATGTCCACTTATGCCGCAGCCAAGGGAGTCGCCGGCACATTGATCGATGGCGTCTGCCGCGATGTGAAAGTGGTGCGGGAAGTGGGCTATCCGATCTATACCAAAGGATGCTATATGTGTACCGGGAAAGACCGGGTGCAGATCGAATCCGTGGGGCGGCCAGTCACAGTCTCTGACATCCAGGTCTGCCAGGGGGATGTCATCTTGTGTGATGACAATGGCGCACTGTGTATCCCGGCAGCCCGGGCCGAGGAAGTCCTGACGGTCGCTCAGGAGATCGATGCCAAAGAGAAAAAGATCCTGGAGGCGATAGCGGACGGCAGCACTCTGGCAGAGGCCAGGCGAGCCACCGGGTATCATCATCTGCAGACGAAGGTGTGATAGACCACACCTTGATGCGCGGAAAGGAGAGAAGACTATGACCACCCAAAAAGACATCGACAGCAAGTTCTACCTTGGTCCCTTTGGTGCGCTCCTCCCCTTCTTGGCATTCCTAATCTGTATCCTCTACCTTTGTACGCAGGGCGCGGCTGGGTCCTCCACCTGTGGTGCTGCGGCGTTCGTGGGCTTCATCGTGGCGTTCTTTACGATGAAGGACAAGCGGAGGTTCAACGAACTGACGTTGAAAGGCCTGACCTCCAGCATGCTCGGCACCATGCTGCTGGCTTTCCTTTTAGCTGGTGTCATCGCGAAGATGATGGCGATGAGCGGCTTGACCAACAGCCTCGTCTGGGTGGCCATGGAATTGGGGGCAGACGCCAGGCTGTTCCCGCTGCTGATCTTTTTGACAGCTGTCATCATCTCCAGTGCCACGGGGACCTCTGGCGGCACGATGACGACCGTCACGCCTGTGCTGCTGCCCATGGCGGTCGCGATGGGCTGCGATCCGGTCCTCAGCGTGGGCGCTATCATCTCCGGCTCCATGTTCGGAGACAACCTGGCCCCTGTGTCGGATACGACCATTGCCAGCGCAGTCTCTCAAGAGACCACTGTGACAGCTGTCGTCCGTACGCGCTTCCCATACTGCGTGATAGCAGGAGTGGTCTCTGCGGGACTGTATGTCTATTTCGGTTATGAGACCACGGTACAGATGGACGCTTCCCACATGGCCCTGGAGGCTGAGCCGCTGGCGTTGCTGCTCCTGGTGGTGCCGGTACTGGTCGTGGTACTGATGCTGCTGAAAAAGGGGTTGGTGTTCTCGATGATCATGGGGATCGTGGTCGGGGCCGTGATCTCTCTGGCCTGCGGGCTGATCCCCTTCGCTGAACTGCTCTCGAGCAGCGGCCTGCTCGCCGGAGGCTTCACCGGGATGATGGGCATCTTCCCCTTCTTCTATTTCATGTATATCATGATCGAGGTCATGCACGAGGGCAAAGTCATCGAAGTATTCTTGGCCTTTGTGGAGAAGCGCGCCACCACGCGCCGGCGCGCGGAGATCGCCGCTGGACTGATGGCTTCGGTGGGCAGCTGCCTCATTTCCTCGCCCACTGTCACGATCGTCACGTTCGGCCCGATGGTCCGGACCATCTTGAAAAAATTCGGGATCGACCGTACCCGCGGCGCCAATATCATGGATGGCCTGGCCTGCGCGTTCGGCGGGCTCCTGCCGTATTCCGCCACGTATCTGGTGGGCGTGACACAGGCGCAGCTCACGGGTGTCTTGGATCCCAGCATCAGCATGCTGTCCTTTTTGACGCGTTCCTTCCATTGCTGGGCCCTGCTCATCGTGTTCTGGGCGTCGATCTTGACCGGGATCGGCAGCCGTGACGAGGATCCCAATGATGACGCGGTCCACGACGTGATCGATACGCTGTGAGGCTGGGATCATGGAAAGGAGGATGGAACATCCTATGTTCAGCCGCCGGATACGACAGATGACTCCCTCTGCCACGAGTTCTCTCGTGGGCAAGATCGCGGAACTGAGGGCTTCCGGAGCGGATATCATATCGTTCAGCGCCGGGGAACCGGACTTCCCGACCCCCACGAAGGTCGTGGAGGCATGCTGCCTGGCGCTATGGGATGGGAAGACGAAATATGAGGGCGTCGGCGGCATCTTGCCTCTCCGGCAGGCGATCTGCGAAAAGTTGCTGGAGGACAACGGCCTGTCGTATGGCCCGGATCAGATCTGTGTCTCCACCGGAGCCAAGCAGGCGCTGTATAATGCGGTGATGGCCCTTTGCGATGAAGGAGATGAAGTGATCATCCCGACTCCCTGCTGGGTGAGCTATGTGGAGATCGTCAAACTGGCCGGCGGCGTGCCGGTCCTGGTCTCCACCAACGAGGACTTCTCCTTGAACATCGGGAACATCGTCGCCGCCATGACAGACCGCACGAAACTCCTCATCATCAACACGCCCAACAATCCCACCGGCGCGGTATATCCCCAGGAGACGCTGGACGCTTTGGGAGAGATCGTGACAGGGCGGGACACATATGTGATCTCGGACGAAGTCTATGAAAAGCTCGTCTATGGTGGGAAGCGGCATGTCAGCATCGCTGCGCGGTCCCCGGAGCTGTATCGGCGGACCGTCGTGATCAATGGGTTTTCGAAGGCATTCTCCATGACAGGATGGCGGATCGGGTACAGTGCTGCCAGCGTGGAACTGACCAAAGCGATGACAGGCCTGCAAAGCCATGTCTCATCCAATAGCACCAGTTTCGTCCAATGGGCGGCCATCGAGGCACTCAACAGCTGTGCCGGCGAAGTGGAGGCCATGCGCCGCGCCTTTGAGGAGAGGCGGGACTATATGTGGTCCAGGCTCTCCTCCATGCCGGGGATATCCTGCCTTCGTCCCGATGGGGCGTTCTACCTGATGCCGGATGTCAGCAGATACATCGGGAGCCACTCCCCCAAGGGGGAGATCCAGAGCTCGCAGGACCTTTGTACATATCTGCTGGAGGACGCCAAGATCGCGGCCGTACCCGGAGAGGCCTTCTGCAGGCCCAACACGCTCCGCTTCGCCTATTCCACTTCCATGGAGAACATCCAAACGGGCATGGACCGTATGGAGCGGGCTTTGGCGCAGCTGAGAGACATTTGAGAGAACGTCCCGGGGCGCGTGAAGCATATCGGCGTATATCCATGGATACAGGACGGAAAGCGCCAGGCCCTCTCGCCCGGTGGGAGCATCCAGCTCCTGTTGGGAGAGAGCCTGGCGCTTGCGCAGGTCTGCCTCGGCTGTCCTGAGGCGCAGACGGATATAGAAGGGTACCGCCGCCGATGGGCCAGGGACTGTCCACCGTAGCTGCCTGCGCTTATGGAGGACGGGGACAGACAGGAGCAGACGAGAGAAGAGGGACGCCAACGTGATCGTTGGCATCCCTCTTTTTATCGATCGATGGACCCGATCAAACAGGACCGGACAGTTCCGAGTATCAGAACACGCCCTGCTCCATCATGGCCTCAGCGACCCGCTTGAAACCAGCGATGTTGGCGCCGGCCACCAGATCATAGCCCAGGCCGTACTCTTCGGCTGCGTCCACGCTCATCTGATAGATGGTGTTCATGATCTTGTGGAGCTGCGCGTCCACCTCTTCGGCGGTCCAGACCAGCCGCTCGCTGTTCTGCGCCATCTCCAGCGCGCTGGTGGCCACGCCGCCGGCGTTGACCGCCTTGCTGGGCGCCACGATCATGCCGGGCTGCTCCATCAGGAACTTCAGTGCGTCATTGGTGGTGGGCATATTGGCCACCTCGATGTAATATTTCACACCGTTGGCCGCGATCTGCTTTGCCTGCTCCATATGTACGTCGTTCTGCATGGCGGAGGGCATGACCACGTCGGCCTTCACGCCCCAGGGCTTCTCACCGGGATAGAACGCCACGCCGAACTTGTCGGCATAGTCCTTCACCTTGTTGCGGCCGCTGGCACGCATGGTCAGCAGATAGTCCACCTTCTCCGCCGTGGCCACGCCGTCGGGATCGTAGATGTAGCCGTCGGGGCCGGAGAGGGTGATGACCTTCGCGCCCAGCTGCATGGCCTTCTTGCAGATGCCCCAGGTCACGTTGCCGAAGCCCGCGCAGGCGATCGTCTTGCCCTGGATGTCCTCGCCCTCGTGCTTGAGCACGTTCTCCGGATAATACACCGCGCCATAGCCGGTGGCTTCCGGACGCACCAAGGAACCGCCGGAAGCGAAGCCCTTGCCGGTGAGGACGCCGTTCTCCCAAGCGCCCTTGAGACGGCGGTACTCGCCGAAGAGGTAGCCGATCTCCCGGCCGCCGACGCCCATGTCACCGGCAGGCACGTCGATGTCGGGCCCGATGTAACGATAGAGCGCCTGCATGAAGGCCTGGCAGAAGCGCATGATCTCCGCGTCGGACTTGCCTGTGGGATCGAAGTCCGCGCCGCCCTTGCCGCCGCCGATGGGCAGGCCCGTCAGGCTGTTCTTGAACACCTGCTCGAAGCCCAGGAACTTGATGATGCCGGGATACACATTGGGCTGGAACCGCAGGCCGCCCTTATAAGGACCCAGGGCGCCGTTGAACTGGCAGCGGTAACCGATGTTCGTGTGCCAGGTGCCGTCGTCCGCCATCCACACGACACGGAACGTGAACATCCGCTCTGGCTCCACCATGCGAGTGAGCAGATCCACCTTCTCATACTCGGGATGCTTCTCGATGACAGGCTCCAGGGACGAGAAGACCTCTTCCACCGTCTGGACGAATTCCGGCTCGTTCCCATGCACTTTCTTCACATGTTCGATCACGCTGGCAAGGTATGCGTTCATGTTTGACAGCCTCCTCATTTCGACCTGTTATTTGTTCGATATGTCCAAAAAAATTGGACCATCTCCATTTGTAGTCTAGCACTTATCGCCCGTTGGTACAAGGTTCTTTTTCCGCATATGGGGCAATCTTTTTTGGTGAGATGCAGAAAAGTGAGGGAGCGATCTGTACATCCTGACAAGATCATGTTCGGGACGGGACTTCATGCAAGACAATGGCGGCAGACCGTTGACTTTGCCGTTGGAATTTGTATAATATTTTTGGTGCATCTGAGCTGGCACCCCGCTCACGCGGTATTTTTTATGGGAGGCTATTTTATGCATACCTATCCGATCCAAGTGGCGGGACTGCAGCGGGAGCTGCCAATCTGCAGGGTCAGCGACGAATTGTACATCGGTGCGTTCATCGTCTTTGGCGATGCGGAGCTGACAGTGGCCTGCGCGCGGGAACTGCTGAAGCTGGTGCCTGCCGAGGAGTATGACTACATGCTCACTGCGGAGGCCAAGAGCATCCCTCTTATCCATGAGATGGCCCGTCAGTCCGGCGCGAAGAAATATTTCATCGCCCGCAAGGGCCCCAAGGCCTACATGCCCGATCCGATCCACGTGGTGGATCGGTCCATCACGACCGCGGGCCAGCAGGAGCTCTATCTGGGGCGGGACGACGCGGACCTCATCCGGGGCAAGCGCATCCTGCTGATGGACGACGTGATCTCCACGGGCGGATCCCTCCACGCCATGGAGGCTCTGGTGGAGATGGCCGGCGGCACGGTGGCCGGCCGGGTGGCCGTTTTGGCCGAGGGCGCTGCGCAGGAGCGGACAGACATCAAGTATCTGGCGCCTCTGCCGGTGTTCAATGCCGACGGGACCGTGAAGGCGTGAGAGGCGCCTCCACAGGGAACAGGAACCATAGACCGATGATGAGATACGCGCCGTCCAGTTGGACGGCGCGTATCTCCCTTTTCAAGGAAAGTAGTGGTTTCAAGGAAAATTGGAAATTCCCGTCGAAATATATAACAGGGCCATCCGTGAGTTCAGATGGCCCTGTTATATGAAGTCGATCAAAATAATATCAGTCTCTATTGTGCCGATGTCTCTAACCGATCATCGTTAGCTTCAAGATCTCGTATGTATTTGTATCATACCAGAGTACACAGTCGATTTCTACGGTATCTCCAACTGAAATTGCTGCATCCTCATCTATTTCCGAAGAAGTAGTCATCATAAAATCTATAACTTCATCATTCCCAATGTCTACCCGCAAATATTCTTTGTTTTCGTCCAATATTTGTTCTTCGACAACCCCTGTGTATGTTTCCCGAACGAAACCTCCGTCCGTCTCGGAACCTTCGGAGGAACATCCGGCCAAGGCTGTGCAGGCCATTACCCAAAAGAGCACGATCCAGCGTTTCGTATGATCCAACCTCCTTAATGTAATTGATCTCCTATTTATGTAGACGCAAAATTTTCTGTGATGTTTCATTTTGATCATTTTAAAATACAAAAATGTTTTCCAGGAGGCATGATAAAACATTTGATCCAGCCTTTTAGAGGTTCGGAAATGCTATTTGGTGGAACCGACGGAGTTTGGACCGTCACTACTTATCTTGAAAAGGGACACGCGTTTATCGTCCTTGTGAGATCCCGGAGATCATGGTATGATGAAAGTCCATGACGGCTATCCGTCCGAGCGTTCCGGAGACGGTTGGCGCGGGCGGCCCGGCAGAGACAGGGCGGGTGAGAACGAGAGGAGCGGTGCGTGATGGAAGGACACCTGCCCCCAGTGGGGATGCGGATGGTGAAATCTGCAGTATCGGTGCTCATATGCCTGCTGGTGTCCTGGCTGGCGGGGCTGGAGGAGCTGCGGATCTACGCCTCTATCGCTGCGCTCCAGTGCATCCAGCCCTATGCACAGGATACGTGGAAGATGGCGCGGCAGCGGCTGTACGGCACCGCGGTGGGATCGGTCTTCGGCGCGCTGGCCATTTTTGTGGAGGGATATCTCCTGGGGATCCGCGGGACCTTGGCGGGATATGTCCTCATCGCGGCCTTCATCATCCCAGTCCTCTGGGCAACGGTGGCCCTGGATAAGCGCAATACTGCCTATTTCTCCTGCGTGGTGTTCCTGAGCATCACCGTCACCCATATCACGGACGCCGACCCCTGGCTGTTCGTCTGGGAGCGGGTGTCGGAGACCTTGGCGGGCGTGGTCGTGGGCATCGCTGTCAGCGCGTTCCAGCTTCCCCGGCGGAAGCGGCGGGACATCCTCTTCGTTTCAGGCCTGGACGGGGTACTGCTGGCGCCTCAAGAAGAGATGACACCGTACAGCCGGGTCCGTCTGAACCGGATGCTGGATGACGGTATGCGCTTCACGATCTCCACTATGCGGACGCCGGCCTCTGTGCGGGAGGCCGTCCCGGACCTGCGGTTCCGGCTGCCCCTCATCGTCATGGACGGCGCGGCCATGTACGATATGGAGAAAAAGACCTTCCTCCACGCCCGCTTCCTGCCGCGGGAGCTGGTGTTCCGGTGCGAGGACGTGCTCCGGGAGCAGGGGATCCACTGCTTCCTCAACGGTGTGTTGGACGACGTGCTGCTGATCTATTACGGAGAACTGCGCAACGAAGCGGAGCAGGACATCTATGCCAGGCTCCACACGTCTCCCTACCGCAATTATATCCGCCGCGAGCACTACCATCAATGCCCGGTGCTCTATCTCATGGCCATCGACCGGACAGAGCGGATGCAGGCGGCCTACGATGCCCTGGACCATGCGGGACTGCTGGAAGAGGTGAAGGTCCGTTTCTATCCCGCTGCGGACTACCCCGGATACAGTTATCTCAAGATATACGAGCGCTCCGCTTCCCGGCGGGCCATGCTCCAGCAGCTGGAGGCGGACTTGGGCGTGACAGAGAGCGTCATGTTCAGCAGTAAGGAGGGCGAGGGAGACGTGGTGCTCCGCAGCGGAGACGGGGACCAGATGGTCAAGATGCTGGAGCGGATGTATGAGCCCTATCTCTGGGAGCGGCGCGGCAAAGGGCGCAGGCCGCCGGATGGGGATATGGGCGGAGAGGCGGGAGAAGGAGCGCACACAGCCGCTCGTTCACACCGTTGACGCCGCTGCGGCGGGGGACCTGGACACGGGCCGTGTCTGGCAGGGGCCCAGACGAAGAGAGCGGCCGGGACGGATCGTCTGTCCCGGCCGCTCTATCATGCTTACAGGCTGCGGATCTGGTTCTGGATCAAAGTGCCAACCGTATCGGCGAACTGGTCCAGAGAGTGGATGCGGGCGAAGTTCCGCCCGTAGACGGTATGGGCGGCAGGCACGTCTTCATCTTTCCCGGTGAACACGCAGACCACGTTGATGCCCTTGTAAGTCAGGGCACGGATCTCCATTGCGGTGTTCTGGATGCCGTTGTCCCCGGCGTAGTCCACATAGCGGCCATCCTGCCCCAGCTGGATGACGTCGTTGGGCTTCACATCAGACAAGAGGATCACCAGTTTGTGCTCGCCGGGGGCGTCCTCCAGCCCCTTGGCCAAGGCCCGGATCGCCAGGCCGTCCCGGTTGCAGCCGGTGGTGAAATAGTGGAAGATGCGCTCGTTGCGGTCCTTCTCATCGTAGTCCCGGTAGCGGGTGATCACCGTATAGCCGCTGAGGGAACAGAAAGAAGAGACCCGTACCGGGATGTTGCAGCGGGTCAGGCTCTCGGCGATCATATAGCCTTGGGCGGCCACGACGGCCTGCCGGTCCAGCTGGGAAGAGGAGGCGTCCAGCAGGATATCCACAGACAGTTCCCCCGGGTCAGACCGCTGGATCTTCGTGAATACCTTGTCGTCGGACAGATAGACCCCCCGCCAGACACGGCCCGTGTCCAGTGTGCCGGAGGCGGAGCGGACCACAGTCGGCTGCAGATAGGCCAACATGGCGTTGCGGATGCGGGCAGTGAGGCGGACGATGCTGGCCCGGTGGCGGCCGATATCCGCGTCATAGGCGGCGCGATTGCGCTCCATCTGCTTGAGCACGGCTTTGCGCTGGGCAGCCACATATCCCTTCAGAGGATGGTCCCCGCTGTCGTCTCCGGTGGCGTAGTACAGATGGCAGCCTTTGTGTTCCGCCACGCACAGTTCCCGCTCCAGTCCGGCCATCTCCCGTTCATCGAAGAGCGGCGCACCGAAAAAGTCCCGCATATACCGGCGCAGGGCCTCCTCCGTCTGGGCCAGGTTGCGGTCCGTCAGGCGCCGCTGGACCGGTTCGGCATTCTCGCCGCCGCCCATGCCAGCCACGGTGTGCTCGCCGAAGCCGTGGCCGAAAGCCCGCACGGAGGGGAGGTCTGCTTCCGCCCGGCCGCGCAGGCCGAACAGGGGGAAACGTCTCTTGGGCGGTGCCTTCGCCGCCTCCTCGCCGGGGACGAAGTGGAAATAGGTGTGCAGGAACTCCAGCGCCCGGGCAGCCAGGGCAGGACCATCCAGATCGCCGGGGAACTCCAGCGCGTCCAGGATATCCCGGTCTCTGGGGAGCAGGGGCGGCATGGGGTCCCCCAATGCTCTGTGGAAATGGGCACTTTCCAGCGCCGTCAGGAGATCCGCAGGGTCAGCGCCCGCATCCAGCGCGATCACCCGGCGGGCATAGCTCCGCCGCAGAGACGGCAGAGCGGGACGGAGCGGGGCTTCCCGCTGGTAGACGGCGTTCTCCAGGCCCAGCCAGAGGAGCTGTTCGAAGAGCTGTTCCTGCCGGGCGCCATGGAGGGCAGTGAAGAGCGCATCTATGGTCTCGGCGCCATAGTTCTTCCGCACGGCGCCGATGATGCTGTTCCAGTAAAGATCTGCCCGTCCGTCCTGGTCATAGGCCTTGAAGTCCGGCTCGAACGTATAGTCCGCCGCGGCGTTCCAGATGAGGTTGCGGGCGCGGCGCTTCTCGCTTTCTAGGATATCCATCAGGCGAACACATCCCCATAGTGGATCTCGTCCGGCAGGCGGGTGCGGATGACATCCACGACCAACTGCCGCTCGAAATCGTCGAAGGACTTGTTCACGAGACCCAGCTCCAGGGCGCGGTTGCCCTCCAGCCCCGTGTGCATGAGGCGTACGGCGGCCAACAGCCCGCGCAGGTCCAGCGGCTTGGTGGACAGTTCTCCGCCGTCACACTTTTTCTGGATGTCCTGGAACAATCCAGCCAGTTGGGCTGCATAAGTGTCCTTGAGCGTGGGGAATTCCCGCTTGAGGAGCTTCATCAGTCCCTCGGCCGTGATGGCGGGCATGTCCACCACGACGAAGCGGGAGGCCAGGGCTTCATTGAGCTCACGGGTGCCGGCATATCCGTAGTTCATCGTGGCGATGAAGCGGGTGGCGTCGTGGAGCGTGATGCGCTCGTAACCCGGCATATCGATGCTCCGGCGGAAGTCCAGCGTGGCGTGGAGCACCGCCAGAGACTCGTTCTTGGCCATGTTGATCTCATCCAGGATCCCAAAGCCGCCGCTCTCTGCACATCGATAGATGGGGCCTTTGCGCAATGACACGGCGCCGTCTGCGAACGTGTCCGTGCCCAGGAGCGTGGCGGCGTCCGTATTGATGTAGAACGATACGTCCCAACTGGGGCGGCCGAACACGGCCGCCAGGTTCTCTGCCAGGACGTTCTTGCCGGTGGCCTTAGGGCCCACCAACAGCAGGTTCTCACCGCACAGCAGGGCAGTGATGGCCTCTTCCCAGACATCTTTGCCGTAATAGAGATAACGGGGATCGGGGACCCGGCGGCTCAGGGGACCTTCCACAGGGAACTGCGCGCGAAACTTTTCCACTTCCGCGACGATGCGTCCGGAGACGCCTTCCTGCCGCAGGAAATCCAGCATATCGAACATGTGGTCACCTCCAGAAGTACTGACCATATCATACCACGATCAGGCAGAATGACAAGCGCCCGGAGAGGTCTCCGGGCGCTTTTTTGAAAAATATCCCAAGTACGACATCAAGCAGGGGAGACCTGACCATCCTCCGACAGGAAGAGCTGGGCCGGCGGGGCGAGAGAGGCGAACTGCATGGGCGTCATCACTGCGGCATAGCAGCCGGCGTTGGTCATGGCCAAGCCATCCCCGACTTCCAGGCGGGGCAGGTCCACGTCCCGGGCGATGATATCTGCGGCAGTGCAGAGGTTCCCTGCCAAGGTGACGGTCTCCACTTCCTGACGATCCGTCAAAGGCAGGAAGCGCGTGGCATCCACGTGTGTGAACAGCGGCTCATAAGGGACGGGGGAGGGGGAGAGCACACGGACCATCTCTGACATAGCCGGACGGATGAAACCGTTGAGCGTGTCGTGGAGGAGGACGAACGTCTTCCCGCGGGAGGTCTTTTTGTCCAGGACGGTGGTCACATAAGTCCCGGCAGGGCCAGTGACATAGCGGCCCGTCTCGATGAACAGGCGCAGGCCGGGCCAGGCGGACCGGCACGCCGCCGACAGTTCCTGGAAGCAGGCGCCCAGGGTCTCTATGTCCAGCGGTCCTTCGCCCGGGGCGAAGGGGATGCCGAGACCGGAACCGAAGTCGGCGAAGCGCAGCGTGACGCCCAACCGCTCCTGGACCCGGCCGATCAGACGGGACACGTTCTCATAGTAATGGGTCAGGACAGCGGCAGAGAGCTCCTGGCTCTTGACATGGACGTGGATGCCCACGACATCGATCGGGAGCTGAGAGAGCCAGCTGGCTGCCTCCCAGAGGAGCGATTCCTGGATGCCGAACTTGCCGGGGACACCATGGTCAGCGGTGAACGTGAAATCCGGATCGATCCGGATGCCGATCCGCGCCCGCTCGCCCCGCTCAGACGCGATCTGCGCGATGCATCTGATCTCCCGCAGGCTGTCGGCCACCTGGACACAGCGGCCGTAGGTGGCCCGCAGGTCTGCCTCCGTCCGGGCGGGAGCGGAGAAGAGGATGTCCTCCGGTGCGACGCCTCGGGCCTGGGCCATGGCGACTTCCCGAGCACTGGCGGCATCGGCCCCAAACCCTTGGGAGAAGAGCGTGTCCAAGACTTTCCCAGCGGGATTGCACTTGATGGAATACAGGAACGAGGCATCAGGGAAGGCGGTGCGCAGCCGCTGTGCAGCCGCGCGGATGCAGGACTGCTCATAGAGATAGAAGCTTTCGTGCTCACGCAGGAGATACAGCAGGAGTTGACGATCGGCCATATGAGGGCCTCCTTTCACCCAGATGATAGATCCATCATATCAGATCTGGCGGGGATGACAAGGCCCGGTCCTCCGTGCCCGGCGTCATAGGGCAGCATCACCGCGTCTGTCGGGCCTGGGCGGTCGCATGGAAGAGACTGGAAGGGGCCTTGCAGAGGCTTTCTCTGCCGGCGCCATGCCCGCCCAGATGGTCATCCGGTGCCATAGCGTTCGGGCTGCGGCTGGTCCGCTTCGTTCCGGATAAAGACTAAAGGCGCGGCAGGCGTCCTGGAGGCTGTGCCGGTGTGATGCTCCGCCGGCCGCTTCCTGCAGTCCCTTTGGATCAGGTGTCCTCCAGACGGAAGGTCACCTGCCAATCTCCCTCCGTCAGAGCGGAGGCGGTGTAGAAGTCGCCGTGGAGGGTATAGCCCGCCAGGTCCTCCGGCGGCGCATCAAAGAGGAAATCCTCATATACGTCGTGACCGGGGGCGCCGGTGTCGCTGCGGAAATAGACGCCGTGGCCCATGCCCGCCTCTGCGCCTGCCGCGTCCTCCAGCCAGAGCCTACAGTGGTTGTCCGTGCGGTGGATATCGCCCAGGCGGGCCTGCACGTGGAACGTGCCGTCCACGTATCCGGCGGCGGTGATGGCGATGCCGTCCGCCGGCTCTGCCAGGACCGCTCCTGGCAGCAGCATGGGGACGTCGTCCTCTCCGCCGCTGCTGGAATAGCCCTGGGCGGTCTCCGCCTCTCCGGCATAGTCCGCCAGGTCCAGGTCCACCACTGCGTCCTTCAGCGTCTCCTTGCCTGTCAGCAGCTGCCGGACGGAGAAGGTCATCTTACCGCCGGCGGGGATGGGAGAACCGTCCAGGGTCTCCACGGTGCACAGGAAGGTGATGGTACCTGTGGCCGCATCCCAAGCAAGACGCTCACAGTGTCCGGACTGGTCAAAGGGCAGATGGAAGGAATAGCTGTCGAATAGATCTGTGGTCTCATCCACGGCGCCGCCGGAGAGGGTGATATACGCCTGGGCGGAGTCTCCCGACACTCGGACAGCGGCCACCTCCATGGTGACGCCATTGTCCGTGCAGGACATCTGCACCGGCTGGAAGAACTGGGCCACGGCGGGGGCGATCTGGTACAGGACATGATAGCCCAGTTCCGACCGGACCGCCAGAGCAGGAGTGGCCAGCAGCACAGCGGCCGCCACAGCGATGGCGGCCAAACGCCGCAGGGGAGCGCAGCGTTTGGATGGGGACAGGATGTCGCGGATCAGGTCCGGAGATGGGCCCACAGGCTCGTTCATCCGGTGATAGGTCTCGGAAAAGTTCATAGATCCTCCTTCAGCAGTTCCCGCAATCTCTGCCGGGCCCTTGTCAGTTGGGCCCGGACGGTGGAGGGAGACCGGCCCAGGATCCGGGCAATCTCCTCCGTCTGGTAGCCCTCGTAGTAGAACAGATGGACGACGGCCCGATATTTGCTGCTCAGCCGGGCCAGAGCCTCGTCCACTGCCGACTCTGCCGGGTCTGTATAGGCGTAGACGTCCTCCAGCGGGAGCGTCCGCTGCCGCCAGGGAGAGGAGAGCAGGCTTTTGGCGCAGTTGGCTGTCGCCCGCAGGAGCCAGGCCCGCTGGTGCGCTTCCCCTTCAAAGACCGGCGCGGCGCGGTGATAGCGGAGGAAGACCTCCTGGAACACGTCGTCAGAGTCGCTGCGGGAGCGGGTCATGGCATAGGCCAGACGGTAGACTGCGGAGCCGTATCGCGCCACGGCTTCGGTGGTGTCGGGCATGTGATCACATCCTTCTGTCAGGAATACCCGGCAGGGGGCGGAATTGCTGCAGGGAAACGGGAAAAATTTGGCTTGGAGGAAATGTTGCGTTTGGTTGCGGCAGTGTCAGGCGGCGGTGGTGGATTTTCCAGGCAGTGTTTGATATGATGGGACAGCGAAAAAGGCTGGAGGAGGATGGACTGTGACATTTGGAGAGAAACTGACCCGCCTGCGGAAGCGGGAGGGCCTGAGCCAGGAGGACCTGGCGGAGCGTCTGGGCATCTCCCGTTAGGCGGTGAGCCGCTGGGAACAGGGTACGGCTCTGCCGGACGCGTCTAAGCTTCTGCCCTGCGCCCGGCTGTTTTCGGTGCGCGTGGACTGGTTGCTGGATGAGACGTGCGGATGGGAGGATCTGGCCCGGGCGGCAGAGTCCCCACAGAGAATGGAGACGCCCACCGTTCACAGAGACTGGCCCTGGTATATTGCCGGCGGCATCGTCACCGGCGCGGGAGCCCTGGGCCTGGTGGCCATGGGGATCTTGAGCGCCGTCTTTCCCGCCGTAGTCTCCGAGGCCCCGGTCGGGGTGGAGTGGGTCCACGTCTATACCGGCCTGGCCGGCTTTTTGAAGATGCACGGCGTGGAGTGGCTGTTTGCCCTGTGGGCAGCGGTGTCCCTGGCGGGGCTCTGGCTGCTGGCTCAGCCGTCTATCCGGCGGCGGGAACGGAAGGGCTCCTGGTTCTCTCATTGGTGTGCCGCCGGCGTGGCGGCGGCCCTGTACGGCGCTGGCCAGACTGCCTGGTACGTCCAGCTTGGCAAGACGGAGGACTTGCCCCTGCTGGCCCTCTTCCTGGCGGCGGCGGTCTGGTGTACGGCGCGGCAGTTTGTGCGGCTGGGCAAAGAACCGGACGAGGCCCGCCGCCGGCGGGAGCGGATCATTGCCCTGCTCTACACCGCCGCCCAGGGGGTGATCCTCTTGCTGACGGCGGAGGCGGGCTTTGGCCTGGCGGCGCTGGCATTCCACATCGGGGCGTATCTCCTCTGTGTGGGCGTCATGACCGGGCAGCGGCCCGGCAGGCGGAAGAGCTGAACAAAAAAAGCAGGAGGCTGGTATCCCGGCCTCCTGCTTTTGCATTTGTTCAAGTCATCCCATCAGATAGGCGTACTTGGTCAGCACAGTCCAGATGAACACCTCGATGTCCGCGGGCAGGTCGTTCTTAGCGTCCAGATCCGCCTCGAATACCTTTCCACCCAGCCGGACCAGGACCCTCTTCCCGCCCAGAGGCAGGAAGCCCTGGTTGTCCACGCTCTCGTCAAAGCCCTCGCGGGTCTGGAACAGGGTGAACTTGTCCCGGTAGGGGGCGGAGTCATAGGGGCAAAACACGGCGCAGTTGCCGCACTCGTTGCACATCCGGTCCACATGGAGGATCTGGGAACGGCCGTCCGGCAGCATGATCACCGCGTTGGCCCGATTGGGGCACACGTCGGCGCAGACCTGGCACACCACGTTGCAGGTCAGGCACCGATCGCCCTCGCACTTGGCGCTCTCGCAGAGGATGCCCTTCTTGGCGATGGCCTCCTCCCGGGCGGCAACAGCCTTGCCGGGGATGGCGAAGGTGTGGGCCGCGCCGATGACGGCGTTGGCGAAATACTGGGCGTCGGCGATGCCCTCCACCACGGTGGCGGGACCCCGCATGGCGTCGCCGCCGGCGTAGACGCCCTCGATATTGGTCTTGAAGTCCGGGATGCCCTTGGCGTCCACGGTGATGCCGTTGCGGGTAAAGACTTCGCTCTCCACCCGCTCGCCCACGGCGGAGACCACGGTGTCGCAGGGGATCTCCACCATCTCGCCAGTGGGGACGGGCTTCCGGCGGCCCTTCTCGTCCGGGTCGCCCAGCTTCATCTTCTCGCAGACCAGCTTGCCGTCTTTCTGCTCCACGGGGGCCACCAGCTCCAGGAACTCCACGCCGTCGGCAATGGCCATCTCCAGCTCCTCCGCGTCGGCGGGCATATACTTCTTCGTCCGGCGGTACACCAGGGTGGAGGATTTTGCC
>CALXDL010000076.1 GCA_944387055.1 uncultured Oscillospiraceae bacterium | reverse complement strand
ATCACCCTGACAGAAGACGGCGTTCTGCTCCGCAAGCGGGCCAACGAGATCCTGGACTTGGTGGAAAAGACCGAATCGGAGTTTCGTTCGGTGGACGAGGCCGTTGCCGGGGATATTTACATCGGCGGCGGGGAATCGGAGGCCATGCGTCTGGTGGCCCAGACTGCCCGCGCCCTGCAGGAGCGGCATCCCGGCGTCCACTACCACCTGTATAGCGGTAACGCGGATGATGTAGGAGAACGGCTGGACAAGGGGCTGCTGGATTTCGGCATCCTGATCGAGCCGTTTGATAAGAAAAAGTACGACTCCCTGCGGCTGCCTGCCCGGGACCGCTGGGGGGTCCTCATGCGGAAGGACAGCCCGCTGGCCGACCATGAGCTGATCTACCCGGAAGATCTGCTGGACAAGCCGCTGCTCCACTCCCGCCAGTCCAAGATCCAGGATGGCATCCAGGCATGGTTTGGGCGTGACATTGAAGAACTGAACATTGTAGGTACCTATAACCTGCTTTACAACGCATCTCTGATGGTGGAGGAGGGGGTCTGCTATGCGCTCTGTCTGGATAAGCTCATCAACACCACGGGGGACAGCAGCCTGTGTTTCCGCCCCCTGGCAAACCAGGTGACAGCGGGCATGGATCTGGTGTGGAAAAAGTATCAGGTGTTCTCCAAGGCGGCGGAGGAGTTTCTGGAGACCTTCAAAAAGCAGAGCGGCGCAGAGTGACATAGTACCATCCTTAGTTAGAAGGAGCAGGAGACTGCTGGGCATTGCTGCTGCAGTCTCCTGCTTCCTTCCTCGCTCACTTTGTGTGGGTATCCTGATCGATGTACGATCCATGGACAGGGTCTGATCTTTCTGTAAAGAATGCTCGAACTTCATTGACAAATTTGCTGCCCAAATGCTATAACAGGGCATCATTGGGACGGCAGACCGGCGGCGTTGTCTCAATGATGGAGTGGAAAAAATAAATGGACTTCCAACGAGGTGATCATCATGAAAAAACGGTATTTGGCTGGACTCTCCTGCTTGGCCCTCTCTCTTACTATGCTGCTGGCGGCCTGTGGCCCCGCGAGTCCCGGCGAGACTACGGGACCCACAGAGCCGTCCTCCACGCTGGACAGCACTGTTTCCGAAGCTCCGTCCGCCGCGTCGGCGGAGGATACCATTTTTACACCGGGCACTTGGCTGTCCGACAGCGGGCAATACTACTTCTTTGACGGGGATGGTACCAATGGCCGCACCGCCAGCCTGGACAACGGTACCGGCGTGGGCTTTACCTATACATTGGACGGGAGCCAAGCCGACTTCGCCATGGGCGGGGCGGACAGCTCTTCCACCTGCACGGTGGACCGCGACGGAGAGACCATTACCTTGGAGTGGACGGACGGAACTACGGAGCGCCTCACCTATATCTCTGAGCAGGGCTCCGACAGCTTCCAGTTTTACAGCAACCAGGAGCTGGCCGATATGGCGCTGGCCTACTACAAGGAGAATAACGGCGCTCAGGAGAATGAGTCCCTGACCTCTGCCGCTCAGACCAACGACGATGGGAGCGTCACCATCCAGGTCTATGAGAACCTGGGCGACCACAACAGCACTGCGGCCTGGTACACCGTGGACCGGCTCACGGGGGCCGGGACGGACGGTGTCGGCGCCGAGGTATATCTGGTAAGCTAAGGAGAAAAGCGTCCATATCAGCTATATGGTACAAAACGCTCTCGGAGCCGCTGGAAGCGGTTCCGGGAGCGTTATATTTTCCTCACCTGATGATAGCGCCAGCATCCGGATGCGCCACGATCATCGCCAGTTTTTCTTCAAAGCTATATGATCGATCCCCACTGTGCGACCCAAAAGCTTTCCTTACTGTGTTGACATCATGCGGGAGCAAGGGATAGAACCAAAAAATAGCGTACTTTTAGAATGGGATAACAAAAAGGAGGGTCCTTCAGATCCTGCCTCTCCGGCGTTTTTCATGCCTGCGGCAAAAATGTCATCCATCTGCTCACTGCTCCTCCTTTCCGGGTCGGATCCGCTGCGCTGTACTCCCTTCCGTTTTTTCAGGCTTTTCGGCCTACAAGTCCCCCTCCCTTACACTCGCTCCGGCGTATCCCGTGCTCATCCTGCCGTTCCTTGCCTTTGCCAAACGTCACGCTCAGCTCGCCGCCGCTACCGATCTTCTGGGGGCCGTTTGTTTTTGCCGGCGGTCTTTTCGCTTGGACATCCAGCCAGGTCCGATACAGGGTCAGAAAGGCCGTTCATCTCATTCTACATTTGGAACAAAAAGAGATGGCAGGATATATGTTTTGTTGTATAATATATGAAAATCACAGAAAAAGGAACGATATCCTGGCGGTGATATGCCCAGACTCCGTTCAGCCCTGTTCGTTGATATGAGAAGGAGGCCCCAGCATGTTCGAAATGGATATCCGAATGACGGGAGGGATCCACGTTGGAGCAAGAAAGGACAAACGCTACGAAAGAAAATATCGCTGTCTATGAAACGCTGAGGAACAGCATCATCAATTGTGAAAATCGGATCTCCAACGAAATCGTTTCGATGTATGTCGTCTATTTTGCGCTGCTGGCATTCGGTTTTGACCACAGCTGGATGATCCTCGTCTCTTACCTTGTTTTGATCGCTTTCCAGGCGCAGATCAATGGGGACAGTCTGGCCATCGAGAAAGCTTCCACATACATCAGGGTCTTCTTTGAACAAGACAGCGATATCCATTGGGAATCGTTACATAAGGATCGATACCATATAGCGGTATACAAAGCGGCGGCTCGGGACATCAGTTGGTATATCAAAAAGTACGGTTCTTCGATGCTGGCCTTGGTCTCATTCCTGGTCCTGCTGATCACTTCCCTGCAACAGTACGGCTTCTGCGCACTGCCGCCAGAGTTAGTGATCGAACTGTTGCTTGCGATCTTCTTATGTGTAGTCGTGATCCTTATCAATCTGAGATCGTATATAAACAATGGTGACACTGGAGGCGCGATAGAAGAAAGCATCCGGAGATTCTATGAAAAATGTTATGAGCAGCCGGGATCGGGGCCAGCGGATCCAGCAGAGCAGAACGAAGACGGATGAGCAGCTGGACAAGGCCTTTTGCTGACGGCCTGTAGACCATCGAGGATATTCTTTGATCAGCAAAGAAGGCCTGCTCCCGTTGGCTATCTAAGCGTTTCCAATATCAAAGCATTTTGGGGCCGTGAAATGCGCCCGGTATAACGAGTTCGTAATGGTCTCAGCAGACAGACAAACAGGAGGCATAGCCGTACCATGAGGGAAGACATGATGCGAAAAGAGGTCGCAAGAGCAAAAATATGGAACATCGTGATCTTTTGCATATTTGCCGTCCTGCTTGTTTCCATCATCATTGCTGTATGCGTGTTCAAATACCAGCACACATATTCAAGAGCCAAATGGGAGCAGGACAAAGAAAATCGTTACAAAATAGTCAGTGATGTGCTGGAAGAAAACCATTCTTGATATCTTTCTGCTATCGTCGGGAACAGAGATATCTTTAGCAAAAGGAGTTTGGCCGCAGACGATCCTGCAGGCAGAGACCGGCGCTGGGAAACCTCAGCGCCGGTCTTTCTGTCTTGCCGTCCCTTTTTCCCCGGCTCGGAGGGATCTCCGCTTCCATCCAGCGGCCCTATGCAAGTGCTGTTGACGGGACGGGCGCATAGTCTCTCCCCTTCCATCACCTGCTCCGGCGGAGGCATCGGCTCAGAGCAAGAGTCTACTGAGAAGTCACCCGTCCAGATGCGATCGCGCCGATCCCCTATCGTTCCGCCTGCGGCCTGTTGCTCGGCTGTCTGCCCAGAAGCATCACACCTATGAGCAAAATGACACATTGGATCAGGATGGTCTCAACAGGCAGTGAAAAAGCTGGGTCCAGCGTACCAAGGACCAGAGGCCGTTCCACAAAAACGCTCCCATCCCACAGCCCAAGGGACGCAGGCAGCGGCAACAGCCTCAAAAGGGACGGCAGGAGCATCCATACATAGACCAGCCAGGGCCACAGCCGCCCCAGCAGCCACCCGCTCCCCAGGGCGAACACCAGCGGCGGGACCAGGGTGATCAGAGCGGGGAAGATCAGCTCGCCCCACCCGTACCAGTCGAAGTACCATCCGTAAAAGAGGGCCGCCTCCCCCAGGCACACCAGAGCCAGCAGCCCGGTCCCCACCAGGGCAGCCCCGCACCGGGCCAGAGCATACCGCCGGGGCTCCATGGGGGCGGCAACTGTGAGCACCGCCGCCCGCCGTGCGCGCCCCGAGGTGAAAAAGGTCAGAAAGAACAGGCTACCGATCCACAGAAGAGGGAGCACGCGGCATAAAAAGTCCCCGAAGCTCCAGGGGGAGAAGGGGGCGGTGTGGGACACCCCCAGGATGGTGGCGCCGGTCAGCACCTGCCATCCGTAAAGCAGGAGCACCAGCAGCAGCCCCGCGAAAAACTTGTTCCACAGCAGGCGCTTGCACTCATAGAGAAAAATGTTACGCAAGGTCCAGATCCTCCTCCGTCAGCCCGCAGGCGTCCAAAAAGTCTTGATAGGTCAGGTAGGGGTAGGCGTAGTCGATCTCCCGGTTGAACAGGTCGTGCAGGATCCGGTCCATGGCCGCCTCGCCGCCAACCAGATGCTCCGCCTTCAGGATCTTCAGGGGCATCTCGCTGTAGTGGCGCACGCCGGACAGGCTGCCCGCGATGTTCAGCCGCTCCGCCTCCGGCAGCATCTCCAGATACTCCGGATGGCGGACATAGAAGTTCAGGAAGTAGTCGTCCACCTCCCGCTGCCACTG
>CALXDL010000075.1 GCA_944387055.1 uncultured Oscillospiraceae bacterium | reverse complement strand
CCAATATCCTCAGCCTGGCGGACGCCATCCAGAGCGGCGGGATCATATGGGGAGACGTACCGGTGTACCTGGTGGGCGTCGTCGTGGCTGCTGTGGTGGGCTATATCTGCATCCGCCTGCTGCGGATGATCGCCAATAAGGGCAAATTCGGCTGGTTCGCCTATTACTGCTGGGCTGCAGGTGTGCTGACGCTGATCTTGACAGTGGTCCAGGGGTGATGTCCCCTGCCTGGGAAAAGGCGGTGCGGCCCTCACGCGGGAGCGAGCCGCATGTCCCGGGACTCTACCTAGTTCCCCTCTAAGGAGGTCTCTACATCGTGGCATCTACCACACGAAAGAAATCTGCAAGTTCCACAACTGCAAAAAAGAGCGGCGGGAGCCGCGGCAAGAAGACCGCTCCGCCCCCCAAGCGTCCGATCCGCCGAGAGGTGTGGGGCGGCCTGCTGCTGGTGCTGGCACTGTGCGTAACAGTGAGCTACTGTGGCATCCGTGCGATCTTCATCGACTGGTGCGCACTGCTGCTCAAGGGCCTGTTCGGCTATGGCTACTGGCTGGCAGGACCGGCCTTGCTCCTGGCGGGGCTCATCCTGTTGTTCCACCACGGCCGCCCCGTGCGGCTGCGAGTGACCTGCGCCTTGCTGCTGCCCGTGCTCTTCGGGGCCCTGCTGCATATGGTCCTGGTATCCAAAACGTATACTCCAGGCGTTGCGATACTAAAAGTATTGTGGCAGGACGGCGTCGCCCTCCGATCTGGCGGAGCGATCTCCGGCGCGCTGGCCGGGGGCTTCGTGGCTGTGTTCTCCAAGGTGGTATCCATCATCGTCTTCACCGCGTTGCTGGTGGTGCTGCTGGTGGTGGCCCTGCGGCTGACGCTGGCCAGCCTGATCGAGCGGCACCGGAACCGTCCGGTGTATGAAGAGGAGCCGGAGGAGCCCGCCATCCGGGTAGTGCCGCTGGAGGCGCCGCACCGCAAGAGCGGTGCGAGACACGCCATCGATATCCCTCTGGACGATACGCCCGCGTCCGCGCCTGCGGCGTCAGTGGGACCGAATGCCCCCGGACGTCCTGCTGGATTCTTCCGGCGCCGGTCGGAACAGCAGCGGACACCGGCGCAGGTCCTCACAGAGGGGGATGTCCCCACTGCCGCGCCGTCTCCCGCACCTGCCGCTCCGGTGGATCCGGAGCCGCCTGTGTCTCGTCCTGCACCTGTGCCAGAGCCCGCAGCAGCCAGGGAAACAGTCCCCGCCGATCCTCCGGGCAAGAAGGCAGTGGCCAAAGAGGTGGCCGCGGCTACAGCTGCCGTCACAGCGGAGATCGAAGGCAAGCTGGCGGCCGGGGAGGAGACCTATCAGTTCCCGCCCATCACGCTGCTGCGGCAGGGGGGCGGAGAAGATCACATCGAGACGGGAGCGGAGCTGCGCAACAATTCCCGCCGCCTGGCGGAGACCCTCACCAGCTTCGGCGTGGATGCCACGGCCGGAGACGTAGTCCACGGCCCGTCGGTCACCCGGTATGAATTCATGCTGGATCAGGGAGTGAAGCTCTCCAAGATCACGAACCTGGCAGACGATATCGCCCTGGCTCTGGGGGCCAGCGGCGTGCGCATCGCCCCGATCCCGGACAAGATATCCGTCGTGGGGATCGAGGTGCCCAACAAGCAGGTGACGCCAGTGCTGATCCGGGACGTGATCGAGTCCCGGGAGTTCACGACGCACCGTTCCAACGTAGCATTCGCTCTGGGCAAAGACATCGGCGGCCGGTGCATCGTGGGAGATATCGGCAGGCTGCCCCATGTGCTGATCGCGGGCACCACCGGTTCTGGTAAATCCGTCTGCACGAACTCCCTCATCGTGAGCCTCCTGTACAAATCCACACCAGACCAGGTCCGCTTCATCATGGTGGACCCAAAGATGGTGGAGTTGGCTCCTTATAATGGGATCCCGCACCTGCTGATCCCAGTGGTGACAGATCCTAAGAAGGCTGCCGGCGCGCTCCAGTGGGCGGTGTTCGAGATGATGAAGCGCTACAAGCTCTTCTCCGGACACAACGTGAAAGATCTGGCGGGCTATAACGCTCTGGCCAAGACCAGCGAGGAACTGGAGACACTGCCCAGCGTGGTGGTGGTCATCGACGAGCTGGCGGACCTGATGCTGGTAGCCGCCAAGGAAGTGGAAGAGTCCATCTGCCGGGTGGCGCAGATGGGCCGTGCCGCAGGGATGCATCTGGTCATCGCGACCCAGCGTCCCTCCGCAGATGTGATCACCGGCCTGATGAAGGCCAACATCCCCAGCCGCATCGCGTTCGCGGTGGCGTCCTCCCTGGAGTCCCGCATCATCCTGGACACCACCGGTGCGGAGAAGCTGGTGGGAAAAGGCGACATGCTCTATGCGCCTCTGGGCGCAGGGAAGCCGCAGCGTGTCCAGGGCTGCTTCATCTCTCCGGAGGAGATCGAACAGGTGGTGGCCTTCGTCAAGCAGAGCGGTGAGGCCAACTATTCTGAAGAGGTCATCGCCAAGATCGAAGAGTCCGTCCAGGAAAAGGAGAAGGGCGGGACGAAGAGCACGGCCCAAGAGCCTGCGGACGATGCCGGCGACGAACTGCTGCCCGCTGCCGTGGATGTGGTGCTGGAGACCGGGCAGGCCTCCGTATCGATGCTCCAGCGCAGACTGAAGCTGGGCTACTCCCGTGCCGCGCGCTTGGTGGATCAGATGGAAGAGCGCGGCATCGTGGGGCCTTTCGAAGGGTCTAAGCCCCGTCAGCTCCTCATCACTCGCGCCCAATGGCAGGAGATGCAGATGGGCGGGGGAGAGGCGGAGGAGCAGTCGGAAATGCCGGGAACACAGCCATGACCCCTTAGGCAGCCGTATGGAGCCTTTCTACCTGTATGGAAAACAGCGCCCTCCGGTGCAGACTGGTCTGCACCGGAGGGCGCTGTCTTATCAGGGAGAGGGGGACGATCTCTTCAGGGAGAGGCCGGAGGAGTCTTGGCAGTGTGGATCCGTGCTTCCATCCACCGCAAGAGGTCCTGGAAGACGAGATCACAGCAGCTCTCGTTGAGGATCTCATGGCGCAGGCCCGGATAGAGTTTGATAGACACATCTCGGACTCCGGCTTTCCGGAAGCTGCGATAAGCCCGCTGGACGCCTTTGCCGCACTCTCCCACCGGATCCATGGAGCCGGAGACGAACAGGATAGGCGTGCGCAGGTTCATACGCCGCAGGCTCTCTGGCCGCTGGAGGAAAGAGATCCCATCCAGCATCTCAGAAAACAGGCCGATGGTGGGCGCTCCGCCGCACAGAGGATCGGCGATGTAAGCGTCCACGTTTTTCCGGCTCACGCTCAGCCAGTCGTAGGCAGTACGGTTGGGAGCGAAGCGCTTGTTGTAAGCGCCGAACGCCAATCGGTCCACCACCGGGCTCGGCCGATCCCAACCGACCTTCCGGCATTCCCGGGCGGCGATCAGTTTCCCAGCGGTCAGGAACGAAGCAGACATCTGCCCAGTGCCCATGAGGATGGCGCCATCGACTGTGCCGGGATATCGGATGAGATACGTCCGGACCAAGAAGGATCCCATGGAGTGGCCCAGGAGGAAATACGGGACGCCCGGGAAGGCGCGGCCCGCGAACCCCCGAAGGGCGTATAGGTCGTCGACCACTGCGTTCCAGCTCCCCTTGGGGCCAAGATGCAGCCGCCGCCCGCCTGCGGCCACGGAGCCGCCGTGACCGATGTGGTCATTGCCTACGACGGCGAAGCCCCGCTCCGTCAGATATGCGGCTAGAGGTACGTAGCGCAGGATATATTCGGACACACCGTGGGAAACTTGTAATACGGCCCGGACACTGTCCTCCGGCCGCCATTCCACCGCATGGATGGGCGTTTTCCCATCGGCGGAGCGGAACACCGTTTCAGTCCTGACCATGGAAAATCATGCCTCCCTATGGTATCATATAGACATCGGGACCATCATACCACAGGGAAACGCCAAATACCAGAGGAGGCATGCTGTCATGGATATTTTTGTTGCAGCCTTGGACCAAGGGACCACCAGCTCCCGCGCCATCCTGTTCGACCAGCAGGGAACGATCGTTGCCCGGACACAGTACCCCTTCCATCAGATCTATCCGAAACCCGGCTGGGTGGAACACGACCCGCTGGAGATCTGGCAGACGGAGCGGCGCGCTCTAGCGGAGGCGGTGGACGCCGCGCACATCGATCCCAAGCAGATCGCAGCCATCGGCATCACCAATCAGCGGGAGACTACCATCCTCTGGGACCGCCGGACTGGAGAGCCCGTCTACAATGCCATCGTCTGGCAGTGCCGGCGGACAGCCGACATCTGTGACCGACTCAAGGCCGATGGGCTGGGAGGACTGGTGGCGGAGCGGACGGGCCTGCTGATCGACGCCTATTTCTCCGGGACGAAGATCCAGTGGATATTGGACCATGTGCCAGGCGCCCGGCGGCGGGCGGAGAACGGCGAACTGCTGGCCGGGACGGTGGACACTTGGCTGATCTGGAACCTCACCGGCGGCCGTTCTCATGTGACGGATCATTCCAACGCCTCCCGGACGATGCTCTTCGACATCCACAGCCTGGCCTGGGACGAGGAGCTGTGCCGCTGTCTAGGTGTCCCGCAGACGCTGCTGCCGCGGCCGTGTCCCAACAGCAGAGAACTGGGACGGGTGGCCCCGGGGATCCCGGGGCTGGAGGCCCTGGCGGGGATCCCCATCTGCGGCAGCGCGGGAGACCAGCCTGCGGCCTTGTTTGGACAGGCCTGCTTCTCTCCCGGACAGGCGAAGAACACGTACGGTACCGGATGCTTCACGCTCATGAACGTGGGTAGGGAGCCGGTACGGTCGCGGGCAGGCCTCGTGACCTCCGTGGCCTGGGACATCGGCGGAGAGGTCACGTATGCACTGGAGGGGAGCGTGTTCAACGCAGGCAGCGCGATCCAGTGGCTGCGGGACGAACTGGGGATCATCTCCAGCGCGCCGGAGTGTGACCGGCTGGCGGAGAGCGTGCCGGACGCCGGAGGGGCGTTCCTGGTCCCGGCCTTCACAGGACTGGGTGCGCCGTACTGGGACATGTACGCCCGCGGCACACTGGTGGGCCTCACCCGGGGCACCACACGTGCTCACATCGCCCGTGCGGTCTTGGATTCCATCGCCTATCAAGTCACCGATCTGGTCCAGGCTATGGACGAAGATGCGCCCTGTCCCATCAGTACGCTTCGGGTGGATGGCGGAGCCTCCGTCAGCGATATCATGATGCAGACCCAGGCGGACCTGCTGCGGATCCCGGTGGACCGCCCTGCTCAGGTGGAGACCACTGCCTTCGGGGCGGCGGCCCTGGCGGGACTGGCGGCGGGAGTATGGAGCGGCCTGCCGGATCTGGAGCGCCTGCGCCGCAGCCAGCACGTCTTCCGGCCCCAGCGAGACGCGGCGGCATGTAGGGAAGACCACCGGCAGTGGCGGCGCGCAGTGGAACGCAGCGGCCGCTGGATCGAAAACGATCTGTGAATGAACGCGAGAACCTGTTGCGTTCGTCCGGAAAGTGTTCTATACTGAGAACAGCGGACCAGAAAACGGAAGATACCGTGTCTGTACCTGCTTTCGGGCAGATCATGAAAGGAGAAGATCCCTATGGCTTTTTTCGATGAACTTACCAAAAAGGCGAAGGACGTGGCCGCTGTGGCTGCGGACAAGGCAAAAGACGCTGCCGCCGTTGCCGCTGACAAGGCGCGGGACGCTGCGGAACTGACGAAGATCAACATGGCCATCGCCGGGGAACAGCGGGAGATCGACAAGAGCTACCGGACCATCGGTGAGTGGTTCGTCAGCGAATACGAAGGGGAGATCCCCGACGCAGTCCGCGACTTGGTGGAAGCGGTGAACGCCAGCAAGGCGAAGATCGCCCAGCTGGAGGCCAGCAAACCCTCCAAGGAAACGGTGGAGCCGGTGGTGGAGGATGCCCCTGCCCAAAAGACGTGCCCCATCTGCGGCGCGGCTTCGGACAGCAAGTTCTGCCCCCAGTGCGGCGCGCCCATGGGCGAGTGAACGGAACAGAGATGAGACGAGGACCTGCGGCGATCGACCGCAGGTCCCCTTTTTTATCGCAGCAATTTTTTCCGCTCCCGATGATCGGGCAGATAGTGTGCCAGCAGTGCATAGAACGCTGGACTGTGGTCGTGGACCAGGAGATGGCACAGCTCATGGACCACCACCAGGTCGATGGCCGCCTCGGGGCAGCGCATGAGGAAGCAGGAGAAGCATAGGTGGCCCTTGGCACTGCAGCTGCCATAACGGGTCCGAGCCGTGGTCACACGGAAGCCGGTGGGGCTTACGCCCATTTTTTGGCCCCAGAAAGCGATCTTCGGCGGCAAGACCTCTCTAGCACGGGCTTTCAGCGCGTCGATCTCGTCTTTCGTGGGGGGCGGTGGGGTTGCGGCGATCCGCTGCCGCTGGAGCTCCAGATGGCTGGCGATCCAGTCACCGTGGCTGGACACGAACGCATCGATACGAGCGCGTGAGAGCCGCCGGGGCGCCCGCACCACCACCCGGGCGTCCCGTGTGATTTCCAAGGCCAGGGTCTTGCGGTGGGAGCGGATGAGTTCATACGGTTCCATATCAGATACCATAGCATATCGAAGCCGAGGATGCAAGGATGGGCCTGTCAGGGCAGGACGATCCGGTCCGCATCGGACGACGCTACACGGACGGTGACAGCAGTCAGCTCCGCGGGGATATAATCCCCCAGACGGCGCGCCTGGATGTCCGAGAGCACCTGATCTTTACAGGCCAGCAGCAGCTCCAGCTCACTGGCGTTGTACCAGCCCAGCTGGACCCACTCGCTTTCCTCGCCCTCCCAGTAGTCGTTCCAGACATACGGCTCTGGTCCCGCAGAGCGGTAGTGTACGTCCACGCAGAGCGTACCAGGGGCCACGCTGTCATCGGTCTCCAGGCGGATCATATCCGCACTGGAAGCAGGGGCGTAGGAAGGATGTCCGCCGCCCAGATAGACGGGACCAGTGGAGGACTCCAGCTGGATGGTGAAACGCTGCGAGCAGTCTTGTGCACCATCGATCAGCTGCTGGCCGGAATAGGTGAAGGAGGAGAACTCAGCCAGTGTCACACCGGCACCGATGCCGCACAACAACAGGCCGGCGCATAAGAGGGCCAGCATGGACAAGCGGAGCTTACGCATGGGGGACCACCTCCTCATCAGAGGCTGCGATAGGGGCAGGCACTGTCTCCTGCGCACAGGTGGACCGGGAGCGCTCCGATCTGCCCTCCCGGCGACGGAGCAGCGTGATGTCCAGACCCAGCAGGGCCGCACAACAGAGTACGCCGCCCAGCAGGCACAGCAGGGGACCGGCCAATGGATATCCCTGCAAGAGCAGCACCAACAGCAGGCCGATGCCCAGCAGCGAGAGCATACCGGCCACGGCAAAGGGGATGCCAATCAGCACCAACAGCAGGTCCCAGGCCAGCCGCACCAGCGCTGCGAGGAGATGGACCAGACCGTGGAAGATCCGGCCGAGGCCAGCGGAGAAGGTGTGTGTACGGGGCATTTTGGACGTTCGGATCATGGAAGGTCCCTCCTTGATGGGGTCCGGACAGGGAGCCGGCGGCGGTGTGGGACGGCGGTGGAACAGCTGCCGCAGGCGGCCGGCAAAGCGCCGCAGGAAGCCGGCGGCGCGCTGCCAGATGCGGCGCATGCCCGCCGCCAGGCCGCGCCCTGCCCGGCGGAAGGAAGCGCCCACGCGGACTGCCGCTTGCCGCAGCCGACCCGAGGACCGGGACAGCCATTCGCTGGCGGAGGAGTGGCCCCGCAGGCGGCTGGGATCCACATGATAGGCTTCCAGGATCTCAGAGGCCAGCTGGGCCGGATCGCCAAAGTCCCGGATGGCCTCTTCTTCCGTAAGACCGGCGGCGGTGCGCAGGTCGATGTGCTGTGCGTACTCCGCCAGGATATCCTGCTGCTCCACATCTTCCAGTATCTGGATACGCGTGCGCAGCTCATCCAAGAATTCCTGCTTGTTCATGCTCGATGCTCCTTCAAAAATACGTTGACCTGTTGTGAGAACTGCAGCCATTCCGCCTCCAGCGCGTCCCGATAGAGGACGCCGGCAGCAGTGAGATGATAGTACTTCCTGGGCGGGCCCTCTGAGGATTCCCGCAGATACGTCTCGAAATAATGCTCGTTGGTCAGGCGCTTGAGCAGGGGATAGATGGTGCCCTCGTTCACGTCTACGACCTTGGACACCTCTGCCACCAGCTCGTAACCGTACATGTCCCGCTTGCGCACAGACTCCAGCACGATCAGCTCCAACACGCCTTTTTTGAACTGGGCATTCATACTGTCCCCCCTTTGAGAGTCATATTATACCAACTACCTTGTAATGTCAAGTACTATTCGATAAAAAATAGCGGGCAGGTAGCCGCAAAAAAGGCCGGTGCGGAGGGATAGCCCCGCCGCACCGGCGCATGACGTCACGATTCAAGCCAGGAAGCCCTTGAGGATGCAGTCCTCCGCCTCTTCCTCCGTCAGTCCCAGGGTCTCCAGCTTCAGCAACTGGTCTCCTGCGATCTTCCCGATGGCAGCTTCATGGATGAGCTGTGCCTCCGTAGTGTTCGCGGCGATCTCCGGAACGGACTGGATCTTGGCATCTCCCATGATGATGGAGTCGCACTGCACATGGCCGAAGCACTTGGCATTGCCCACCACACAGGGACGGAACACCTGGGAAGAGGTGTCCTGGGCCACGGACCGGGAGATGACCCGGCCCTTGGAATCCTCTCCGTCGAGCTCGATGACCATATCGCTCTCTGCCACCTGCGTACCGTGGGTCAGCAGGCGCTCAGTGACCACCGCCTCGGCACCTTTGCCGCAGACGATCTTCGTATACCGCTTGGTGGAGTCCACGCCGCGGATCTGCACGGTGTCCATCTGGATGGAGGCGCCCTCCTCCAGATACACGATGGTCTGGGGGTTGAAGATCTTCTCCCCTTTGCCGTCGCCCTCGGCGTAGTGCTTTTCCGAGTAGTGGACGTGAGAGTTCTTCCCTACGTGGAAAGTGTGGATGCCGTCATGACGAGAGGTCTGGTCTCCACAGTTGTGGATGCCGCAGCCAGCCACGATCTCCACGTCACAGTCCTCTCCAATATAGAAATCATTGTAGACCGTCTCTTCCACGCCGGACTTGGTGATGATGACGGGGATGTGGCAGGTCTCGCCCTTCGTCCCATCCAGGATGCGGATGTCGATACCGGCGTGGCCGTCGGTCCGGTCATCGATTTTGATATGCTCTGTGGACGCCCGCCCATCACAGCTGCAGTCCTTGCGGATATTGAACGCCCCTACGGGCTTGCCCAGCAGGTCCGCGATCTTCTCCAGGAGCGCACGGTCCACTTGTGTATCCATCATTTCAGCGCACCTTCTTTCGTCAGTACCGGGCAGCCTGCAGTGGTGTCCGCCAGGATCTTGGGCAGGATCTCCGCTGCTGTGCCCCGATGGCGGATCGCACCGTCACCCACCACGATGACCTCATCCGCCAGAGAGATGATGCGTTCCTGGTGGGAGATGATGATCATGGTGGCAGTGCCTGCGGCATGGATCTGTTCGAACGTCTCCGTCAGCCGCGCGAAGCTCCACAGATCGATCCCAGCCTCCGGTTCGTCGAAGATCATGAGCTGGCTGTTCCGCGCCAGGATGGACGCGATCTCGATGCGCTTGACTTCGCCGCCGGAGAGGCTCACATCCACCTCGCGGTCCAGGTAGTCGTTGGCGCACAGTCCCACCTTCGTCAGGTACTGGCAGCACTGGTCTTTGGACAAGCGCTCATTGCCGGAGGCGATGGTCAGCAGCCGCCGCACAGTGATGCCCTTGAAGCGGGGAGGCTGCTGGAAACCATAGCTGATGCCAAGGCGCGCCCGCTCCGTGATGCTCATAGATGTGATGTCCTGACCATTCCAGCGGATCTGCCCGCTGGTAGGCTTCACCAAGCCCATGATGATCTTGGCCAACGTCGTCTTGCCGCCGCCGTTGGGGCCGGTGAAGACCACCAGCTTGTGCGCGTCGATGGTCAGGGAGATATCGTTGAGGATACCCAGCTCACTCTCGCCCTCGCGGACGGCGTAGCTGATATGATCCAATTCCAGCATATTTTGGGACCTCCTTTGTGGGAAAAATGCTGTAGCTTATCTATTTTAGCAGAACCGCGCAGAAAATGCAACGAAAAGGCGTACGCATCCAGGGATATTTTGCCCAAAAGTCCATGCCTTCATCGCGGCGCGGAGCAAGGAACGCAGGAGCCGCCCACCGCATAAGATGGGTAGAAAAGGAGGGACTTCTATGGAACGTGCGACGCAGACCACAGACCCTACATATGATTTCCGGAGATACGACCGTGTTTGGAAGCGCGTGTCACCGAACTTGGAGCCCTATCCGGACTTCCAGAAGGAGGCGGTGACGGCGATGGCGGAACTGCCCGGCGGCTCTCCCAACGTCCCTGCGCCTCCGGCGGGGCCGGAACAGGACGGAGGTCTGGAACAGCTCCCCGGAGCGCAGGCGGATCCCTGCTGCATGGGGAGCGCGGCGCAGGATATGCTGGAAGTGATCGAGGGCTTCATCGAAGCGGAAGTAGCAGACCGGCGGTATTATCAGGCCTTCGCCCGCCAAGCGCCTTCCTGGGCCCGTCCGCAGATCCGGGACCTGGCGGCGGATGCCGGGATGCACGCCAAGCGGCTGATGGCGATCTATTATCTCATCACAGGAGAGTGCTATCAGCCGTCTGTCAGCTGCGAACGGATCTTTACCGGCCGCTGGTGTCCGGCGCTCCGTGAGCGGTACCATGTGGAGGCGTGCAACGGGATGAACTATCTTCGGGCAGCGGACAGTACCACAGATCCTTGCTTGGCCCGCCTGCTGACGGAACTGGGAGAGGATTCCTACCGCCACGCCGACCAGCTCTTGGCCATGCTGGGGAGGGCATTGTGACGAACGGCGAAGCGGCAAAGCCGGATGGAAGGGGAGCTCCCTCTGCCCGTGTACCGCAGAGACGTTGACGCTGCGACCCGCCTGCCGGACAGCGCGGCAGTCCCCGGGAGATGGGGACCGCCGCGCCTCTTCCCACGGCCTGCAGGATGTGATATACTAGCGGACAAGCAAAAAGACACGTGG
>CALXDL010000074.1 GCA_944387055.1 uncultured Oscillospiraceae bacterium | reverse complement strand
GGACTGCTCGGGGCCCAGCAGGTTGCCCGCGCCCCGGATCTCCAGGTCCCGCATGGCGATCTTGAAGCCGGAGCCGAACTCCACGTACTCCCGGATGGCCGCCAGGCGCTTGGCGGCCGTCTCCTGGAGCACCTTGCCCCGCCGGTAGGTGAGGTAGGCGTAGGCCCGCCGGGCACTGCGGCCGATGCGGCCCCGGATCTGGTGGAGCTGGGCCAGGCCCATCTTGTCCGCGTCCTCGATGATGAGGGTGTTGACGTTGGGGATGTCGACGCCGGTTTCGATGATGGTGGTGCACACCAGGACGTCCGCCTCTCCGTCCACCATGGCCTGCATGACAGAGGAGAGGGCCTGCTCCCCCATCTTGCCGTGGCCCGTGACGACCCGCACGTCCGGTCCCAGCATCTTCTGGATGCGGGAGGCGGTGAGATCGATGCTCTCCACGCGGTTGTGGAGGTAATAGATCTGCCCGCCCCGGCTCAGCTCGCGGCGCATGGCGTCCTCCAGGATGGCCCAGTCGTGCTCGAGCACATAAGTCTGGACCGGCTGGCGGTCCGCCGGGGGCTCCTCCAGGGTGGACATGTCCCTGAGGCCCGAGAGGGCCATGTTCAGCGTCCGGGGGATGGGCGTGGCGGAGAGGGTCAGCACGTCCACCTGGCGGCTCATCTCCTTGAGCCGCTCCTTGTGGCTGACGCCGAAGCGCTGCTCCTCGTCCACGATCAGCAGTCCCAGGTCGTGGAAGGCCATGTCTTTCTGCAGCAGCTTGTGGGTGCCGATCAAAAGGTCCACGCCGCCGGTGCGGGCGCTCTCCAGGATGCGCTTGGCCTCCTTGGGCGCGGTGAAGCGGGAGAGGACCTCGATCTTCACCGGGAAGTCCCGGAAGCGGCTCACGGCTGTGGCATAGTGCTGCTGAGCCAGGACCGTGGTGGGCACCAGGATGGCGGCCTGCTTGCCGTCCAGCACGCACTTCATCACCGCCCGCAGGGCCACCTCCGTCTTCCCATAGCCCACGTCGCCGCACAGCAGCCGGTCCATGGGCCGGGGGCGCTCCATATCCGCCTTGATCTCCGCGATGCAGCGCAGCTGGTCCTCCGTCTCCGCATAGCCGAAGGCCTCCTCGAACTCCCGCTGCCAGGGGCTGTCCGGCGAGAAGGCGAACCCGGGCCGCCTCTGCCGCTCGGCATAGAGGGCGATGAGCCCTTTGGCCAGGTCCTTGGCGGCCTTCTTGGCCTTGGTCTTCTGCCGGGCCCACTCCGTGCCGCCCAGTTTGTTGAGCTTGGCGCGCTCTTGATCTTCCCCGCCGCCGATGTATTTGCTCACCAGGTCCAGCTGGGTGACCGGGACGTACAGGCAGTCGCCCCCGGCGTAGTCGATCTTGATATAGTCCTTCTGCACGCCGTCCACCGGCATGCGCTGGAGCCCTGCGAACCGGCCGACGCCGTGGTGCTCATGGACCACCAGGTCCCCGGGCGAGAGGTCCGTGTAGGACTGGAGCTTCTGGCGGTTGGAGCCTTTCTTGAGACGCTGGCGCTTGCGGGCGGTGCCGGCCGTGAGCTGGCCCTCCGTCAGCACCGCCAGGCGGAGCTGGGGCCACTCGCTGCCGGCCGACAGCGCGCCCAGCGCGATGCGCACCTCTCCGGAGCCGGGCATGGCGCTGTTCTCCAGGTCCACCGCCGCCGGGATGTCCCGCTCCTCCAGCAGGCGGCGCAGGTTCTCTGCCCGGGTCTCGCTGCCGCACAACAGCAGCACGGCGTTCCCGGTCCGGCGGTAGTGCTCCAGGTCCGTCACCGCCGTCTCCAGGCTCCCGCCGTAAGAGGAGAGCTGCTTGGCGTTCACCGCCGTGAGCCCCCTGGGCCGCAGCGGATGGCGCGAGGTGGGCAGGGAATCCTCCATGATCACGGGGAACTCCTCCAGGGCGGCGAAGAACTCCTCGGCCGTGAGGGAGAGCTTGGCGAACTCCCCGGCCAGCAGGCCCGCCTCCAGCAGCGCCTCCGTGTCCTGTTTCTCCTGGAGCAGGACGCCGCGCACCCGCTCGTCCACCCGTCCGCTCTCGCTCAGGAACACCACCGCCTCGGACGGCAGATAGTGGACGCCCGCGGTCCCGTCCGGGTACACCGCGGCCAGATACCGGTCCAGGCCGCCCAGGGCGGCCCCGCTGCGCAGCCGCTGCGCATCCTCCCGGAGGACCCTGGCCGTCTCCTGGCCCCTCTGTTTCTTCTCCAGTCTGGCCGCAGCGGCCTCCAGCCGCTCCGCCACGCCCGGCAGGCCGCCGGGGGCGGCCGTGGGCAGCACCTCCGCCGCCGGCAGGATCTGCGCGGAGGAGATGTTGGCCGTCCGCCGCTGGGTCCCGGGGTCGAAGGTGCCCATGGAGTCGATCTCATCGTCGAAGAACTCGCAGCGCACCGGCTGGTCCATCAGGGGCGAGAACACGTCCAGGATGCCGCCCCGCAGGGCGAACTGGCCCGCGCCTTCCACCTGGTCGCAGCGGACATATCCGGCCGCAGTCAGGCCCTTTGCCAGCGCGTCCAGGTCCGCCTGCCCGCCCACTTCCAAGCGGAGGGCCAGGGACCGCAGCGTCTCCGGCGGCATGGTCCGGGCCATGAGGGCGTCAGCAGTGGCCACCACGGTCTCTGCCCCGCCCTGGGCCAGGGCATAGAGCGCGGCCAGGCGGCTGCGCTCCCAGTCCCGGGAGGCCACGGCCCCGGACCGGAACTGGCGCTCCCGGCTCAGCAGCAGCACCGGTGCCGCGCCGGTGAGGGCCTCCAGGTCCGCGGCCAGGAGGCGGGCCTCCCGCTCGTCCCCGCATACGAACACCGCCGGGCGGCTGACGGCCCGGGCCACGGCCGCGCCCACACAGGCCCGCTGCACCGGCTGGAGGCCGTTGACCGCCGCAGGGCAGCCCCCCTCCTCCACCCGGCGGATCAGCTCCGCCACCTCGGGGATGGTCTGCAATCGCTGTAAGAATCGTTCCATGTCGCCTGTCCCCCATCAGGATCTGAAGATC
>CALXDL010000073.1 GCA_944387055.1 uncultured Oscillospiraceae bacterium | reverse complement strand
ATGGCCCATCACACAGAGAATCTGCCGATGCTCTGCTTAAAAAAGGGCAAAAAAATAAGGCCAATGCCTCGCAAAGCCCATGAATTCAGGGATTTCCGGGGATATCTCAATTGGTCTTACACTCCATAGGACCGTCTGATCTCTTCCAGATCAGACGGTTTTTTTGTTGGGCCTAAAGTCCAGGTCCAATTGGAAGCATCCTCGTTCGATCCAAAATCTGACCTATACGGGAGGAAACGAGGCCCGGACACGGAACCACCGTGGCCGGGCTTCCTGTTTTTTAGCGATATCAGATGGCGTCCGCCAGAACTTTTTCCATGGTTTTCGCCGCCTTTTCCCGCACTGTCGTTGTAACGCGGGCATCGGCGTCCAGAGCGGGCCCGCCTTTGGGATGGTCCAACATCCTGGATACCGTTTGATGTCCGCCTCATTTTGCAAAGACAGTATAGCGGATGTGGACCGCAGGTCATGAGATATCGCTTTAAGCAGTCCTGCCCGCTTCAGCACCTGATAGAGCATGTGTGGGATGCTGTCCCGGGAGATGGCCCCAGAAGTGAGGCTCGTCCTCTGTCCCTATCCCACTTTTGGCCACTCGGGGAACTCCTGTGACTGCCCGCACTGCGGGCAAAGGTGACTGGCCGGAGGCGCCGTCGGCCTTTGTCCTGTCTTTTTCTTTTGGAAAGTGCCCTAAAAAGAGAAAGTCTTCTCCCCGGCGGCTCAATTTTAGATCGCCTCACGCTCCGACAAAAAGGTCCAGGCTCCGAAGCGCACACAGCGCCTCATACGGCCGAACAAGGGGGATCTTGAGGGTACCTGCCATCTTCCTGCTTCGGCAGGCCATGCTGCGTCAGAACGTTTTCTCTGGCCATGCTTCCTCTTGTCTATATCCTTCTCCCCCATTTTGCAGGGCGTCCTCTCTCCAGCTGATGCAGGCTGGTCAGGGCGTCGCTCTTTTTTTGAAACAGCAAAGCAAAGCCCGGATGGACTGCCTCCACCAGCACACCGTCCGTCGGATGTTCCGATCCGGCTCGTTCGGCAAAAACGATCATGGCAGGCGGATATTCACCCGTGATACTCTTGCGCAAATATCAAATTTTTGCGTTGCAGCCGGCAGGGCGTCACGCAGGTCACATGCCCGCTCCACCGTCGTTGTCTACGTTTTAGAGATTTTTCTAAAAATGTACGAAAAATCGTTTACTTTTTTAAAAATGCCGGACTTGTCCATTAATATACGTGTCAAGATCCGCAAAAATACGCATCGATATTCTTCAAGCCTGTCAATTGCTTTCTCCTGCAAAAGAGGTATACAATTCTTTTGCATTCGATAAATGACAGTCGTTCGTGGAGAGATATCGGACAAGTTTTTATGGGTATTGTTAAGATCAAAAAAGCAAATATCGGCGATCAGGTATTCACACAGCTGAAAGACCAGATCATCAACGGTGAGTGGCGGCCCGGTGACCGGATCCCCTCTGAGGCCCAGTTGATGGAGCTTCTGGGCGTCAGCCGCGGAACGGTCCGGCAGGCTGTGCAGAAGCTGGCGGGAGAAGGCCTGATCGTGACCCGCCACGGCGAGGGCTCCTTCGTCCAGGGCACCGGACTGAACAACTACTTCCAGACCGTCGCCCCGATCTTTTCCATCTCTGAGGGAGAGATGGAAAAGATCTTCGAGTTTCGTCAGATGTTTGAGAGCGGCGCGGCGGAAGTCGCTGCCACAAAGGCCACGGAAGAGCAGATCCGCCGGATGGAACAGAACTACGAGCGGATGCAGAGAGAGGTCCATACGCTGAGCAACTATGTACACACAGATCTTGGCTTCCACATGCTGGTCTGTGAATGCACGCAGAACCCCTTGGCCGTGCAGATCCTCCGCTCCTATGAAGAGCTCCTGGAGCCCTCGATCCTCCATATGACGGAGGTCATCGGCGTGGGCAACGGCCTGAAATACCATCAGCTGCTGCTGGAGGCGATCCGGTCTCACGATCCGGTCCAGGCCAGGACCGCGATGCACCGCCATCTGGAAGACAATATGCAGCGGTTCCGAGGCATGCACGCACAGGGGATCAAAATGGACAGTATGGCTGCTTCCCAGCCATCAGATATCCAAGACGGGGGGGTGACGAGGCGAAGCAGCATACCTGATCGATAAAAAAGAGGATTGGACTTTGAAAATGGAGGGTGAAAGGTGAAGGTTCTCAAAAAACTGGCAATGAACTTTGAGGCATACCTGTGTGCGATCGCCATCGCTGTCATGTGTGTCGTCGTGTTTATCCAGGTCATATTCCGATTTATCATCAAGTCGTCCCTGCCCTGGTCTGAGGAGCTGTCCCGGTACCTGCAGGTGTACATCACATTCTTCGGTACAGCGTACGGCATCCAGACCGGCGCTCACCTGGGCATCGAGGCGTTCACGCATCTGCTGCCCAAGGGCGGCCGCAAGGTCCTGGCCATCATCGTGAAGATCGCCAGCATGCTGGTCTGTGCGCTGATCTTGAAGCTGGGCGTCGACATCGTCACGTCCCAGATGGCCTCCGGCCAGGTATCCCCAGCCATGCGGATCCCCATGTGGATGATCTACGGCGCGATCCCCGCAGGCATGGTGTTCTGCGTGATCCGCTACATCGTGGATATCTATCACTCCATCAGAGATTTCAACAAACCGGAGGATGAAGAGAAGGAGGTTCTGGAATGACAGCCGCTTTGTTCATTACTTTCGCTGTCACGGCGATCCTGGGCTTCCCCATCTGGATCGTGCTGGCGCTGTCCTGCTTTGCCGGCATTTTCCTGGGCGGCTCCGCCACCCCGATGCTGGTCATCGCCCAGCGGATGTTCACCTCCGTGGACTCCTTCCCGCTGTTGGCCATCCCGCTGTTCATGGTGGCCGGCAACCTGATGGAAGGCGGCGGTATCTCCCGGCGCCTGATCAACTTCTGCAACTCCCTGCTGGGCAGTTTCACCGGCGGCCTGGCCATGGTAGCCGTGCTGACCTGCATGCTGTTCGCCGCCATCTCTGGCTCCGGTCCCGCCACGGTGGCGGCCATCGGCGGCATCATGATCCCGGAGATGGAAAAGGCCGGCTATCCCAAGGCGTTCTCTGCGGCGCTGCTCTCTGTGGCAGGCGGCATCGGCGTCATCATCCCGCCCTCCCTGCCGATGGTCAACTACGCGGTCTCTGCGGGCGGCAGCGTCTCCATCTCCACCCTGTTCGCCGCCGGCTTCGGCCCCGGCATCCTGGTGGGCGTGTCACTGATGCTGGTGTGCTACTTTACTTCCAAAAAATATGGCTATGGCCAGAAGAACAAGGTCCCCTTCTCCCTGCACAATGTGGGCAGGAGCTTTGTGGACGCCATCTGGGCCCTGATCATGCCCGTCATCGTGCTTGGCGGCATCTATGGCGGCGTGTTCACTCCCACTGAGGCTGCCGGTGTGGCGGCGATCTACGGCTTCATCGTGGGCACCTTTGTCTACCGTGACCTGAAGCTGAAGGACCTGCCCCAGCTGCTGATGAACTCCGGCAAGGGCACCGCCATGGTCATGATCATCGTGGGTGCTGCCTCCAGCTTCGGTTGGATCCTGACCTCCGCCCGGATCCCGGACGTGATCGCCTCCTTCATGGTAAGCCTGACCGACAGCCCCATCGGCATCCTGCTGGTGATCAACATCTTCCTGCTGATCGTGGGCTGCCTGATGGACGTGACGGCCGCTATCATCATCCTGACGCCCATCTTCCTGCCGATCATCGGGCAGTTCGGGATCGATCCTATCCACTTCGGCATCATCATGACCGTGAACCTGGCCATCGGTCAGTCTACGCCGCCGCTGGGCGTCAACCTGTTCGTCTCCTGCGGCATCGCCAAGATCTCCATCGAGGAAAACGCCAGAGCCATGGTGAAGTTCCTGATCGCGAATATCATCGCTTTGCTGCTGATCACCTACATCGAGCCCATTTCCCTGACGATCCCCAGACTGATGGGCCTGATGTGACCGCGGACCGTTCCCATCGTTATGATGTCGGTGAGATATTCACCCGCACATAAAAATCACTGAGGAGGATATGAAAATGAAGAAAAGATTTTTGGCGCTGTCTCTCGCTTTGGCCATGTGTCTGGCCATGCTGACCGGCTGCGGGAGCGGGAGCGATACCACTACTCCCGCGGACGACAGCGGCTCCACCGGTGACGCCGCCTCCGGCACCCCCGAGGTGACCTGGGTGGCCTCCTGCGCCAACGCTGACGATCATCCTGCCGTGCAGGGCGTGCACAAGTTCGCCGAGCTGGTGGAGGAGAAGAGCGGTGGCCGCATGCACATCGACGTGTTCGCCAACGCCCAGCTGGCCAGCGATCGTGACTGTATCGAGGGCATGCAGATGAACACCATCCAGTCCGGCATCATGGTCTCTTCCGCCCTGGCGGGCTTTACCGACGAACTGCTGGTCTTCGACCTGCCCTTCCTGTTTGAGAACAGCGCCCAGGGCCAGGCTCTGTGCGACAGCGACGTGGGCCAGCAGATCATCGACACGCTGGAAGACATCGGCATCAAGGGCCTGGGCTGGATGGAGTACGGCATGCGCAACATCACCAACAGCATCCGTCCCATCGAGACCCCCGAGGACCTGCAGGGCATCAAGATCCGCACTATGGAGAACCCCATCCACATGGCTGCTTTCCAGGTCATGGGCGCTGATCCCACTCCCATGGCGTTCGGCGAGCTGTTCACCGCTTTGCAGCAGGGCACCATCGACGCCCAGGAGAACCCCCTGTCCGTCATCACTTCCAGCCGCTTCAACGAGGTCCAGACCTATCTGAGCATGACCGAGCATGTGTACTCCGCAGCGCCTCTAATGGTCAGCAAGGCCGCCTATGACGCCCTGCCCGATGACCTGAAGGCCATCGTGGACGAGGCCGGCACTGAGGCCTGCCAGTGGGAGCGCGAGTATCTGGCTGAGGTCGAGGTCCAGTGGCTGGACGAGCTGGAGGCTTCCGGCACTCAGATCAACTATCCCGACAAGGCTCCCTTCGTCGAGGCCATGAGCAGTGTGTATGACGAGTTCGTGGGCGACGGCGACGATATGGTCTCTCCCGAACTGCTGGAGCAGGTCCGTGAGATCATCAGCCAGGTGGAATAAGACCGTCTGATACCGCCATATAGCAGCAAGAAAGGCAACACAATTTCTGGACTTGAATCTTAGAATATCCCTGTCCTGAGGCTACCTTTCATATGCGAAAAGAGGAAGCCTTTTTGCTGACGACGGCAGAAAGGCTTCCTCCTTTTCTCTCTGCGGGAGGCTCCAGGATGGGAGAGGAAAAATCGGAAGGAGATTATCATGGCGCAGAAGCATATCGTGCTGGCAGGCGCCGGTATGATGGGCGCTTCCCTGGCCCAGGTCTACGCGCAGGCCGGATATCGGGTAAGTCTGTGGAACGGGTCGGAGTCCGGCCTGGAGCGGGCAAGGGGTCTGATCGCCCTGAACCAGGAGACCCTCCGCAAAGAGGGCATGGTGACGCCGGAGCAGTCCGAGGAACTGCTGGGGCGGATCACGTACACGACCTCCAAAGCGTGCATGGAGGACTGTCATCTGATGGTGGAAGCCATCATCGAAAACATGGACGCCAAGCATAAGTTCTGGGAAGAAGCCAGCCGCATCGCCCCGGAGAACGCCCTGCTGGCCACTAACACCAGCGGGCTGCTGATCACAGAAGTGGCCAAGCCTGTCTACCGTCCCGAGCGGTTCATGGGCCAGCACTGGCTGAATCCCCCCCATCTGCTGCCCCTGTGCGAGATCATCCGCGGGGAAAAGACGGAAGACACGTATCTGCAGCAGATGTATGAGCTGGTGAAAGGACTGGGCAAGAAGCCCGTCATCGTCAAGAAGGATGTCAACGGCTTCATCCTGAACCGCTTGCAGTACGCCGTGCTGCGGGAGGCCCTCTACATCGTGGAAAACGATATTGCCTCCTTTGAGGATGTAGATACCGTCTTTACAGCCGGCCTGGGCCTGCGCTACGCCGCCGTAGGACCCTTCCGGGTGTGTGACTTCGGCGGCCTGGATACCTTCGACCGGGTCAACAAGTACCTGAACGCCAGCCTCTGCTCGTCCAAGGAGGGGGATCCCCTGCTGGACCAGATCGTATCCGAGGGCCGGTACGGTGTCAAGAGCGGCGCCGGCTTCTACGACTATTCCGGCGACAAGGCGGATGCGGCCATCCGCTATCGGGACGAGCTGTATATCGCCCTGGCGAAGGTGCTGTATTATCGCGACAAGGATCGAGCTGCGAGGTAGAGATCGAGAGGAGAGCAACGAGCGCATCTCCGGCATCTCGCTGTCCGTCGGACCGCCAGAGCCGAAGGCCGTGTGGGCTATGCGGACTTGGTGCTCTGCCTGCTCGGCGCCTCCAATGCGGTCTCTCCCATTGCCGTGGCAGCCGTCACGCCCGTTTCTCTGCTATTCCATGGCCGGAAAATGCTGGCAATGATCGACGGTTCCTTGCCGGTGACTTTTTTCGCTTTTTCATTCTCGCCGGGACCGTCGTGCAGCTGGAAGGTGCGCAAACGATATTGGGGCGCTCCGCCCTCCTCGATCTGTGTTTCCTCCTCAAGTTGTTTTCCCAGTATCCCATCCTGTAAGCGCCCATACGGATCGATCGCGCTCCAGATCGTCCGCCTTTTCTCAGACGAAGGACCTTGAGACCGCCGTGGTCTCAAGGTCCTTTTCCGGTCATCCAGGCTCAGGATCCGCTCCGACCCCAGCCTATGCCGGGCCGATCTTTAAATGTGCCGGCCGGCTGCCGGCATTTTCCCCCTTTTTCACGGCTTGGAGCGTGCAGCCGTCCTTGCGAAGTAGTCTCCAGTGTCGGCCAGGGCGGATCGGGACCGGGTTGACGGATGGGGCCGCATCGTGTAGTTTATTGATAGGACGGCACGATGTGGCGCGGAACGCCCACGCAAGGGCGGGCAGCCTTCGATCGGGCCCGTCGGATCCCCATTCGAAGCAGAAGACGGAGGTGTCTGGTATCCATGGGTGCTCCCATCGCGTTGATCTCCCCGGACGAGGGCCTGTATGACGTCGCGATACGGCTGCAGCAGGAGCTGCCGTTCTCCTATGACGTCCATCTGGCCTATTTGGACCATGCAGTGCAGTTGTCTGAGCAGTTGATAAGAGAGGGCGCCCGCGTCCTGGTCTCCCGCGGCGGGACCTTGCGGTACCTGCGCCAGAGCATCGAGACCGTCCCCATCGTGGAGATCCCCTTTTCCGACATCGATACGCTCTCGCTTTTGATGGCCGCGAAAGACATCTCTCCCAACATCGTCTTCATCGGCTTTTCCTCCAGTTGGATGACCATGGCCGAGAAGCTGGCCAAAGTGATGAAACTCACGATCAAGACGTATATCGTGGACTCTGAGCGGGAGGTCATCGCGCAAGTGGAGCATGCCGTCAAACACGACCATGCGGGAGTCATCGTGGGCGCCAAGCTGGCACACGATGCCGCGAAAAAAATGGGCGTCCCGGCGATCTTGTTGGACTCTTCCGAGATGACCGTCAAGACAGCCCTTTTGAACGCGGCCAGCTCCCTCCATGCCCTCGATCAGGAGCGCCTGCGCAACCAGCAGCAGGCCACCATCTTGAACAATATCGACGCCGGTCTCGTAATCTTGGATCCCAACGGGACCGTCGTGCAGTATAACGAGAGCGCAGACCAGATATTCGAACTGCACAAGGGCCCTGAAAAGCTCCAAGGAGCGCTGGCAGACCTGCTTTCCGGCAAGCTCTTGTCCAGCACGCAGATCAATGATAAGCTGATCCGCATGGAGAGCCGCAAGCTCCTTTGCTCCGTGGACCCTGTCCTGCTGGATGGGCAGACCAAGAGCGTCCTGCTGCGGGTGGATACCCTCAACCGTGTGCAGGAGATGGAGCAGAAGTCTCGCCAGCAGTTGGCCGAGCAGCGACTCCAGGCAAAGCACGTTTTCGACGACGTGCTCTGCAAGTCCTCTGTCATGATGAAGGTGAAGGAACGCGCGCGAAAATATGCCGTCACAGATCTGACGATCATGATCCGCGGCGAAAGCGGTACCGGCAAAGAATTATTGGCTCAAAGCATCCATAACGCCAGCAGCCGCCGGAAAGGGCCTTTCGTTGCGATCAACTGCGGCGCGCTCCCGGACAGCATCTTGGAAAGCGAGCTGTTCGGCTATGTGGACGGTGCGTTCACCGGCGCCCGGAAAGGCGGCAAGATGGGCGTGTTCGAACTGGCCCACACCGGCACGATCTTTCTGGATGAGATCGGTGAGATGTCCCTGGCGATGCAGTCTCGGCTGCTGCGCGTGCTGGAAGAAGGCGAGATCACCCGTCTGGGGGATATCGCCGTGCGTCCGGTGGATGTGCGTGTGATCTGTGCCACCAATAAGGATCTGGAGGAGATGATACGCCAGGGGACCTTCCGCCGGGACCTGTATTACCGGGTCCAGATGCTGGAAGTGGTGGTGCCGCCGCTCTGTGAGCGGATCGCGGACGCCGAGCTGCTCATGGACCATTTCCTGCATGCCACCTGCAGCCGGATGGACGCCCCGATGCCCCGCCTGTCTCCGGAGGCCAGGGCACGCTTGCTGACGTATCCGTGGCCGGGGAACGTGCGGGAAGTGCGGAATGTCGCCAGCAGGCTCTGTGTGGAGTTCCCCGGTGAGGACGTGTCGGAAGAAGAGGTCTGCGCGATGCTGGATATCCCCCGCCAGCCGGAGGTACGGGCGCGTTTCGCCGACTCCGAGCGGGACGTGCTCCTGCGCGCATTGGACAGCTGCAATGGGAACAAAAAACAGGCCGCGCAGCTTTTGGGCATCAGCCAGAGCACCTTCTGGCGGAAAGCAAAAAAGCTGGGCCTGTAAAGAGCGCTCCTAAGGGACCTCTTGTTGAAGGGCGGCCGGTATTTTGGCATTGAGTCAAAATACCGGCCGCCCTTTTTGCGCTTCCCAGCGAGAGATGCTTATTTCAAAAACGAACTATATGATATGAGGCATTTCATTTTTGAGATCTCCTATGAGGGATCCTGACATGCCAAACTGTGTACTTTTCCCCGATATCCGTCCCATCTGTTGTGCAAAAGTGCATGATCAGGCATCTGATTTATAAGAGATATCGACAAAAAAGTCAAATGTCTTCCGGATCGGCGCGGATCTTGCTGTATATTAGGCTGTCAGCAAATGCAAAGGAGGTCTCAAGTATGGTCAAGACTGGACTGCGGTATGCAGATGCGGTCGTTGGGGAGCATTTGGGGACAGCTGTCAATTTTGCCACCAAGGAAGCGATCCGCGCCTATGCCGAAGTGACAGAAGATCTCGACCCCATCTATTGGAACGAAGATGCTGCAAAAGCCGCCGGATATCCCGGCATCGTGGCGCCTTCCGGTTTTTGTCTGCAGTACACGGATATAAAGGTCGCTGTCGGACAAGATCGATATGTCCCCCAGGGATCTGTCCATGCAAAGCAGCATTATGAACTGCATGGATTCATCTGTGCGGGCGATTGCCTGACCACCACAGTGACCATCGGCGACAAGTACGAGAAAAAGGGCCGCCATTATGTGGACTATCGCTGCGAAGTTACGAACCAGCGCGGCGAAGTGGTCTGTGTCAGCGACTATATCAACATCCTGGCGGAGGTGGAGTAGATGGGCAAGCAGCTGATCCGGGAACCACAGGCGGGCCTGTCCCTCTGGGGCAGCGTCAAACACTTCGACCAGCAAAAGATCGACCGGTTCGGGAGCGTCTCCGGCGGTGTCGGCGCCATCCATCTGGACCCTGTGTTCGGCCGTGAAAAAACGAAGTACGGCGCCACCCTGGTCCAGGGATATCTGCTCATCGGTCTGATAACAGAGCTCATGAAAAACAATTTCGGCGCGGACTGGATGCGGTCGGGCGTGATGGACGCCAAGCTGGTAGGACCCGCGATGTCAGGCGACAGCGTGGTGACCGGGGGAACGATCCGCCAGTTGGAGGATCAGGCCGATGGAACGGTAAAGGTGTCCTGTTCGACGTGGGTGAAGAACGCCGAGGGGGCCTTGGTAGTGGTGGCAGATACGTCATTCCTTTTCGATCAGAATATGAGGTGAAGCATTATGGAGCGATCTTTAGCAGGCATCCGGGTCATCGAGGTCGGCCACTATATCGCCGGCCCCTATTGCGGACAGCTGTTGGCGGACTTGGGTGCTGAAGTCATCAAAGTGGAGCGCCCCGGCGGCGAAGCTTCCCGGGAATTCGGTCCCTATGTCAATGGGGAGAGCATTTATTATACGTCTTACAACCGCAACAAGAAAGGTGTGACGATCGACTTCAAGAGCGCCCCGGGCAAAGACTGCTTCCGGCGTCTGGTGAACTCCGCAGACGTGGTGATCGACAACCAGAAGCCGGGCTTCCTGAAGAAAATGGGGTTTTCTTATGAGCAGATGCGTACGGAGAACCCCGGGTTGGTGTATACTCAGATCTCCGGATACGGTCAGACCGGCCCCCTGTGGGATCGGACCGCTCTGGATATGGTCATGCAGGGCGTCGGCGGGATGATGATCATGACCGGGTTCCCGGACGATCCGCCCACGAAAGCCGGCGTAGCCGTCGTGGATTTCACCACCGCTCTGTATGCGACCATCGGCACGGTGGTGGCGCTGTTGGCACGGGAAAAGACCGGCAAGGGCCAGGTGGTGGATGTGGCGATGCTGGATTCCATCTTTACACTGCTGGAGAACTGGCCCGCGCTCAACAAGATGACCGGCTTCGTCCCGCCCCGCGTAGGCAACAGCCGCGTGGCCACAGGCCCCAGCAATGCTTACCGGACATCAGACGGCTATGTCTATATCGCGGCGGTGGCGAACGCGCACTTTGCCATTTTGGCAAAGGAGATCGGGCATCCCGAGCTGATCGACGATCCGACCCTGGCCACCTCGGCCATGCGCAAGCAGGAGCAGGCGCGCTTGGATCCGCTGATCGCGGAATGGGCCGCCAACTTCACGTCCAAAGAGATCCTTGACCGGCTGGGGAAGATCGGCATCACGGTCGGTCCGATCAACAGCATCTCCGACCTTATCAAGGACGAGCAGCTCAATGCCCGGGAGATGCTGATCGAGATGAAGCACCCCAACGTGGACGAGCTGACCATGATCGGCAATCCCATCAAACTCTCTGACACGCCGGTGCAGTACATCCTGCCTCCTCCGCTGGTGGGGCAACATAACCGCGAAGTGATGCAGAGCGTGGGCTATAGTGATGCAGAGATCGACGCCATGCTGGAGAGCCAGTGAGGCGCAGGTCCAAGTGGCGGGATCTGCCGCCATCCAACAAGCAGAATGGTCGTATGGAACATCTAGAGGGAGGAATATTTATGGATCGAAAACTGTTCAAGCTCTTTGCCGTCGTACTCACGCTGGCTCTGTCCCTATCTCTGTCGGCCTGCGGCAGCGGATCAAGTGACGGCTCCGCCCCTGCGGGAGACGAATTTTTCGTGAAGGTCGCCACCGGGCAGCAGGGCGGCACCTACTATCCCATCGGCATCGCCATGGCACAGGTCTTCAGTGAGAACGTCCCCGGCTGCGTATCCTCCGGCATGTCGACCGGCGGGTCCGTGGACAACATCGGACTGCTGCAAGACGGAGAGGCGCAGGTCGCCATGATCATGTCCACGACCTGTAAGGATGCTTACGACGGTACGGGCCCCTTCGAGGGTGCGGCCTATGAAGACCTGCGGTCCATCTGCGCCCTGTGGGAGAACAACATCCAGATCATCGTCCCCAACGATATCACACATATCTCGCAGCTGGAAGGCAAGAAATTCGTGGTCGGGGCGAACTCCAGCGGCACGGAGCTGGACGCCCGCGCTGTCTTCAGTGCGTTCGGCCTCTATTACACCAATGAGGACCCCTCCAAGAACAACATCGAGCCCGTTTATCTGGATTACTCCCAGGGCGTCGACGCGCTCAAGGACGGCCAAGTCTCCGGCGTCCTGAACGTCTCGCATGCCCCCGCCTCCGCTGTTACCGACCTGCTGTCTACGGGTGACTATCACGTTTTGGAGTTCACCGATGAGGAGCTGGAGGCCATCATGGCCACGAACGACCTGTACGCTGTCTATACGGTCCCGGCCGGCACCTATCCCAACCAGGACAGCGATCTCAAGACGATCGGCTATCCCGTCCTGCTGACCTGCCCCGCTGACGCTGATGCGGACCAGATCTACTCTCTCACCAAGGCGATCTTCGAGCACACCGAAGAACTGGTCACCGCTCACAGCGCTGCCGCCTCCATCACGTTGGAAAACGCTGTGAAAGGCCTGGTCGTCCCTCTGCACGAGGGCGCTGAGCGGTATTTCACAGAGGTGGGCGCTATCTGATCCTCCTTAGCCTTCCGGAGGTGCTCCCTCCGGAAGGCCTTCCGAAAAGGAGGAACTTCATGTCTGGTACTGGAGGGTCAATATGAATTTCAAAGAAGGGAAAAAAGAAGTCCTGGACACCTTATCCGACCTGAAGGTCGGCAAGAGCCATTTCCAGGGCAGGTGGGCGATCTTCATCTCCCTGGCAGCTGTGGCCATCAGCTTGATGCTGCTCTGGTTCAACTCCTACGGCAGGATCATGGGCGTCCATCTGCGGGGATATCACCTGGGGACCATCATGCCCATGGTGTTTTTGTGCTATCCCTGGCGCAAAGGCAAGCCTAAGTGCAAGCCCAATGTGGTGGACATCATCCTGGCGATCGTAAGTTTCTATTGCCTCATCCACATGGTCCGCCGCTACGATGTGTTCTCCACCACTGGCGTCCGCATGGATACCTTCGATTTTTGGGTCGCTGTGGTGGGGATCCTGCTGATCATGGAGGCCACTCGCCGGACCGCGGGCTGGGCCCTGGTCATCATGTCTGCGGTGTTCCTGTTCTATGCCCATTACGGCAACTTGTTCCCCGGCGGGTTCAAGATCGTCCCCTTTTCTGTGAATCGGATCGTCTACACCATGTTCTATACCGATACCTCTATCTTTGGTACGGTCTTGGGCATATCCGCCACGTATATCTTCCTCTTCATCTTGTTCGGCTCTTTCCTCGGCGAGAACAAATCGTCTGAATTCTTTACGGACCTGGCCCTGGCCGTCTCCGGCGATAAGGCCGGCGGCCCGGGCAAAGTGGCCGTGCTCTCCAGCGCTCTGATGGGCAGCATCAGCGGCAGTGCCGTGGCGAACGTGGCCACCACCGGCGTGATCACCATCCCTCTGATGAAGCGCGTTGGCTATAAGCCTCACTTTGCCGGCGCCGTCGAGGCGGTGGCCTCCTCCGGCGGCCAGATCCTGCCGCCTGTCATGGCGTCTGCCGCATTCATCATGGCAGAAATGATCGGCGTCAGCTATCTGACCGTCATCACTGCAGCGCTGATCCCCGCCATCCTCTACTATGTGGCGTGTTGGATCATGCTGGATCTGGAGGCCCGCAAGAACCATCTGGTGGGCATCCCCAAGGAGGAGCTCCCCAAGCTCAAGACCGTCATGAAGACTCGGGGCCATCTGATCCTCCCGCTGCTTATCCTGGTGGTCATGCTGGTGATGGGGCGGACGGCCCTCTACGCCGGGTTCTGGGGCATCCTCTCCACCATCGTGGTCAGCGCGTTCAACAAGGAGACGCGGCTGCACCTCAAGAATTATCTGGCCGCCCTGCGGGACGGCGCCATCCAGATGCTGTCTGTCGCCATGCCCTGCGCCATCGTCGGCATCGTGGTGGGCGTGTGCTCCATGACAGGTGTCGGCGTCATGATGGCCGGCAACCTGATCGACATGGCCAACGGCAATCTGCTGCTGGGTGCTGTCCTGACGATGGTGGTCTGCCTGATCCTGGGCATGGGACTGCCTACCGCCGCCTGCTATATCACTGCCGCTGTGGTCGTGGCGCCCGCCCTGGTAGAAATGGGCATGCCTGCGATATCTGCGCATCTGTTCGTCCTCTACTATGCAGTCCTGTCCAATTTGACGCCTCCTGTGGCCCTGGCCTCTTACACTGCCGCCGGCATCGCCGACTGCTCTGTCAATAAGACCGCATTCACCGGGTTCAAGTTGGGACTTACCGGATTCATCGTCCCCTTCATGTTCGTCTTCTCAGATGTGCTCCTCCTGCAGGGCGGACACAGTCTATTCGAGACCGTCGGCGCGATCATCTCCGCTATGATCGGCGTGTTGTTCTTGTCCGTCGGCCTGCAGAAATACTGTTATAAAGTGGGCTCCATCTCCTTCGTGGAATGTGGCCTCTATCTGGCCGCCGCCATCTGCTGTATGATCCCCGGCACGGTCACCGACCTTATCGGCCTGGCGATCGCGGCAGTGACCTTCCTGGCGCGCTATCTGACGAAAAAGCGCCGCCCCGCCGCCACGGTCTAGCGGCCAGAGCGCCTCTTCCATATCCTGTCACGGCAGTGTGAGTCCCTACCCACATACGGTCGAGAAGGTCTGTTATATGAAGATAACGAATGTCAAGACCACGATCTTGTTCGCTCCGTTTCCCGAGGCCATCGCAGACGCCGCCAGGACGATCGGTGGCCGGGACGTTCTGCTGGTGGACATCGAAACAGACGAAGGCATCACCGGCACCGGTATATCGACCGGCCTGGGCGTTGCATCCGGCAGTGAGATCCATATCATCGACGCCATCATCCTCCAAGCGCTCAAACCGATGCTGCTGGGGCAAGACCCTCTGCTGATCGATCACCTGTGGTCCTTGCTGTACAAGGGGACGCTCCGCTTCGGGCGCAGAGGCGCCGCCATCCGCGCGATCAGCAGCGTGGATATCGCGCTTTGGGACCTGCTGGGCAAAAAGGCCGGCCTGCCTGTCTACCGCTTGCTGGGCGGCAACAGCCGAAAGGTCCGCGTTTATGCCAGCGGCGGGTTCTATCACGGGGACGATGACGTGGAAAAGCTGGTGGCCGAGATGACCGGCTATGTCCGGGACGGCTTTACCGCTGTCAAGATGAAAGTCGGGAGAGACCCCATCCAGGACGCGGCACGCGTGCGGGCGGTCCGGGAGGCCATCGGGAGCGATGTGGAGCTGCTGCTGGACGCGAACGAAGCCTGGGATGCGCACACGGCCCTGCGGTTCATCGACCGTGTGGCTCCCTATGATATCTACTGGCTGGAAGAGCCGGTAGCGCCCGATGACCTGGATGGCTATGTGAAGCTCTCCCAGAGGAGCCCGATCCCCATCGCGGCGGGCGAAAACGAATACACGAAATACGGCTTCAAAGAGTTGATCGCCAGGAACGCCGTATCGGTGGTGCAGCCTGATGTGACCCGCGTGGGAGGCATCACGGAGTGGATGAAAGTCGCGCATCTGGCAGAGGCCTTCGGGATGCCCTGTGTGACACACGCGGTCTCCGAAGTCCATGTCTCTGTCGTGGCGGCAGCGTCGAACGCTCCTATGATGGAGTATTTCACCCATGCGCACTATCTGCAGGCTTTCATGACGGAGCTGTTCATCGCTCCCGCCGGGATCCGAAGGGCGGAGGGCGGCTATGTCTACGCGTCCGAAGCGCCCGGGCTGGGGCTGGAACTGGATCCGCAGCTGCTTGCCAGATACACGGTGAAGGTGAGTACATGACCGGCGGTCCCGAGCCGATGTGCATCCGGCCGCCCTTGACGAAGCCCCGCGCAAAACCGGTCTCATAGCTCCCATAGAACGGTCACGATGAGAGCGCCTCATCGTCAAAAGGACGCACGCTCGCCGATCCCGGCGGGGGTGCGTCCTCGCTTTGCCGCCATCCCGTCTCGCCTTCCTCCCATGCTCTGCTATCCCACTGGGCCACGCGCGGCCGGACCGCTCCGGACGACACCGTGGCTGCTCATCCGGGCCGTTCCGCCCGGCAGCCTCTGACAGAACTTTTTGGCATTTCGCCGCCGCCCGTCCATATAGTGGATGGGGGTGTGGCTATTGAAAAACTCGATCGTCTATGGCACGGTCCTCTTGACGGGATCCGGGCTCCTGCTGCGGCTGGTGGCCATGGGGTTCCAGGTGTATCTCTCCGGGCGGATCGGCGCAGCGGGCATCGGACTGCTGCAGCTGATCCTCTCCGTGAGGCGGCTGGCTGCCACCGCGGGCGCGGCGGGCGTGCGCACCTGCGCCGTCTACCTCTCCGCCGAGGCGTCGGGCCGCAGACGGCCCCACGAGGTCCGGGCCGTGCTCACCAGCTGCTGCCGGTATGCTCTCGTCTCCAGCACTCTGATCGCCCTGTGCCTGTGGCGGGCAGCGGCCTGGCTGGCAGACGTGTGGATCGGCGCGCCCGCCGCAGCGCCTTCGCTGCGCCTGGCCGCCCTCTTCCTTCCCGTCCAGTGCCTGTGCGGCGTGCTGACCGGCTATCTCACCTCTGCCGGGCGGATCCGCTCTCTGATCCGTCTGGAGTTCCTGGAGCAGGGCATCACCATCCTCCTGACGTACCTGCTCCTCTCCCGGTGGGCCGGAGGAGACGCAGGCCGCGCCTGTCTGGCTGTGACGGCCGGCGGCTGTGCGGCCGCGCTGCCGCTCCTCTTCCTCCTCGCCGCCCTCTGCCGCCGCGGTCTGCCGCGGCAAGTGCCGGAAGGGCCTGTCCCATACCGCCGCATCATCCGGATGGCGCTGCCCCTCGCCATAGCGGACGATCTGCGGGCCGGCCTGGACACGGCGGAGGACCTGATCATCCCCAAGCGCCTGGCTCTGTTCACCACTACAGCGGCGGCCATGGCGGAGTATGGCGTGGTGCGGGGCATGGTCTTCCCGGTGCTCATGTTCCCCTCCGCGATCCTCTTCTCCCTGGCGGAACTGCTGATCCCGGAATTCTCCCGCTGTTCTGCTGGGCGGCGGGTGCCGCGGGTGCGGTACCTGGCCCGGCGCAGCCTGCGCATCACGCTCCTCTTCGGCCTCGGTGTCGGGGGGATGCTCCTGTGCATCGCAGGCCCCCTGGGCACGCTGCTCTACCAGGATCCCCGGGCCGGCGCCGGGCTGCGGCTCTACGCCCCCTTCGTGCCAGTCCTCTATCTGGACATCATCGTGGACGCCATCTGCAAGGGCCTGGGCCTCCAGGATGCCAATGCCCGCCGCAATGCCCTGACCTCCTTCCTGGACGTCATCCTCCTGTGGTCTCTGCTGCCCCGGGCGGGGATGGGCGGGTACTATCTGTGTTTCGCCATCACCCATCTCCTCAATTTCCTCCTCAGCCTGCGCTGCTTGATCCGCGCGGCGGATCTCCGCCTGGACGGCGCCACGGTCGTCCGAGCGGTCCTGTGCGCTGTGGCGGCCGCAGCCGGCACGGCCGCTCTCCCGCAGGGCGGGCGGATCATAGACATCGTCCTCTCCGGCGTGTGTTACCTCTCGCTGCTGGTCCTGCTGTGGCTGATGGCACGCGTCATCGGGCGGGGCGATGTGCTCTGGCTCTGCGATGTCTGCCGCAGGCGGCGGTCCAGATGAAAGTGAACGGAGCGAGGCGGTCGCCTCGCTCCGTTCGCTCATTGTCCATGGCTGTGTCGCTCCTCGCGCTCCAGTTCCCGCAGCACGCAGGTGAGCACGAATTCCGGGAAGCGGTCTTTCTGGCCGGCCACACGGCATCCGCTCTCCCGCTCCGAGGCCAGCAGCCCCGCATCCGGGACGATGGCCATATCTGCCAGACGAAGCATGGGCCGGTCGATGACACTGTCGCCTGCGCAGATCGTCTGGTCCGGACGAAAGCGCTGGCGGAGCCGGCCCACAGCTGCGCCCTTATCGATAGATGGCGGGAAGAAATAGACCTTGCGGCCCGATGCAGCCACCTCCAGCGCCGTCTCTCCTGCGAAACGCCGGGCACAAGCCTGTGCGTCCACACTGTCTCCACAGGCCGCGAAGAGGTACATCCCGTCCACGATGCGGCAGCGCAGGGCCTCCGGCACTGCCTGGAGCTGTCCCAGCAGCCGCTCCAGCTCCTGCATCCATGGGGCCACGTCCCGCCGGGACTGTTCCAGCCATGCCGCATCGGGCTGCCCGTGGTGCAGCAGGATGGCGCCGTTGGCGGCGGCGGCATAGGCCGGCGCACACCCGGCAGGCCACTGGATGCGCAGGTACTGCTCCACAGACCGTGTGGTGACCGGCACGAACCGCGCCGCAGCACACACCCGCCGCAGCAGGGCCGGCGTCTGTGCCGTACAGAAGGTCTGCTCGCGCCCTTCCAGATGCTCCACGCACCGGTCTGCCGCCTGCCGGTGCTTCCAGGAGAAGAGCAGCGTATTATCCAGATCACTGGCGAAAAGGATCTCTCTCATCTCAGTTGTCCGCCAGCGTACGGATCAGGCCGCACGCCCGGTAGTTCTCCAGCGGATACGTCTCCAGCATCACGCCCTTTTCCCGGGCCAGCTGATAGATATGGCCCAGGTGGGCCTCATCGTCCAGGCTGCACACCAGGACCTTCCATGGCACCCGGCGCAGCAGCACCCGTGTGGCCTCGCCGATGCCAGGCTTGACCAAGTTCACGTCCTGGATCCCGAAGTGCCGGCAGATGCCCTCCACCTCTTCCATGGCGCTGTGGGCTGGGCGGACATCGTCCGCGGCGGGCGCAGCGGCAGGGAAATGCGCCTCAATCGTGTCGATGAACGCATAGGTCATATCCCGGTCCAGCAGCTCCCGGTAGAAGGCCGCGCCGTGGAAGTCCCGCGGGCCGATGATGTCCGAGCGGAGGAACGTGCGGCTGAGCAGCCCGGACACTGTTGCGTTCAGGCAGGAGCTGGCGATGAGGAAATCATCGTGGGTGCCGCACTTCTCCGCCAGGCGTGCCGGGTCTGAGAGGACCGCCAGCCCGGGACTCACGCCCGGATAGTCCGCCATGGCCTTGACCAGCTCCCGGCTGATCGCGCCCTTGCCGGTCCAACCGTCCACGAACTGGATATCCTCCGGCCGGTGGCGGGAAAGGATGGCGTCCATGGCATTGCGGTCGATGCCCCGTCCGCGGATGATGGAGATCGTATAATGGCGGACGTCTGCGCCGTGGCGGGCGGCGATGTAGCGCTTGATCAGCACGCCGATGGACGTGCCCGCCCGGGCCAGTGACACCAGCGCGGCACGCGCGCCCTTCTCCCGCCAGATCTGTTCTGCCACGGCGGCCACCGCATCCGCCGTCATCCCGGCATAGCGGTCCAGCGCATCCTGATACGCCGCCAGGTAAGCCGGCGACGGCTCATATTCCACCGGCAGCATCTCCGAATAGTGGACGCCGCTTTGGATCCGCGCCTCCCGCGCCTGCGTGTCCATCGGCTCTACCTGGCCGGTGATATCTTTGAGGAGGATCTGCACGTCCTCCTCTTTATACGTACCAAACATCGCTGCCTCCTCGCACATAGCAGAATCTTCCATACCCATAGGGCTCCCACGCGCCCATCAGATGCCACAGCGCATCCAGAGCGGGAGACGGCGTATCAGACACCACCACGACCGCATCATAGGGCGCTTGGTCGTAGACATACGTGGTCCGCCCAGGGGCGTAGAAGCTGGGGAGCCTGCTGCCGGAGGTGATGGGGTACCCCGGCATGCCGCTCACCCCGATGGGGCTGCGGGTGGTGGCATGGCAGCGCACCGCGCGGCCTCCCGGCGCCTCCAGCGCCTGGCCCAACACCAGCGCGGGATACATGCATTCCTCCGTCCCCAGCACCAGGATGGTCCGCGCCGTCTCCAGCACCGGCCCCATCCGCACGAGGAAGGCCTGTGCCATCTCTGTACAGCGGGCGGCGTATCCGCCGATGTAGACGCCGGTGCGGGGATCCGGCAGCGGCGGGCAGCCCAGCGGCACATGGACCAGGGGCCGCTGCGGCGCAGCTGCTGCGGCCGCCGCCTCCCGGACGGCCAGATCTGCCACCGCCGCCGTGTAGTCTGCCGGAGACAGACGCACCAAGCACAGACGCTCCAGCCCGGCCGCCGCCATCCGCTCTCCGTCCTCCGGCGACACCCGGTCCAGCAGGGAGGCGGCCACCAGCCGCTTGCCCTCCAGGGCTGGATACCGTTCCCGAAGCTGCCGCACGATATTGATGAGGGTCCGTCCGGTGGATATCTCATCGTCCACGAAGACGATGGTCTCCGTCCCTCGGATCCGCTCGTCCAAGTCCCGGGCGCAGAGCTTCTGCTCCACGGCATGGCTGTGCTCCTCCAGGAACTGGACGCACTGCGCCTCATCCGGCAAGACCTCCCGGGTCGTTGGGAGATAGACACATGCGGGCCCATAGCACTGGGCCACCACGGCCCCAATCGCCGTGGCCGTCTCGGCGAAGCCGATGACCAGGCGGACGCCCGGATACTGCCCGGCCAGCCGGCTGCCTAAGGTGCGCATCATCTCCAGCGCCTGGGTGGGACTCACCGGCATATGCTTGGCCTGGAGGGGGTCCACCAGCAGGAACGAGCGTTTTGGGTTATGGATGCGCTTGGCGATCCGCAGCAGATCGCCTTCAGAATAGTTCAGCATGGACGGGTATCCTCTCTTCTTCAAGTAGTGGGGCGAGCGGTCACGGGCGCTTCCTGGCCGCCAGCAGGAAGCCGAACGCCGTCCCGCAGACGCCGCCGACGATGTGCATGAGGTTGGCGATCTGATCGCGCACGAACACGATGGAATAGACCTCCTGGCCCAGATAGAGCACGGCCACCAGGATCAGCGTCAGGGGGATCCGCCCCGCCCGCATACCGGAGAGGGAGGAGAGCATGATCAGCATGAACACGATGCCGCTGGCACCCAGCAGGGCCGTGCCCGGGAACAGCAGGCACTGGAGCACGCCGGAGACGAAGGCCGTGGCCAGCACGGTGGACAGCAGGGTCCGGCTGCCGTACTTCTCCTCCAGCGGCGGGCCCACCACCAGGAGCAGCAGCATGTTCCCCAGGAAATGCTCTGCGCCCGTGTGGCCCAGCACATGCGTGAACAGCCGCACATAGGTCAGCGGATCGGACAGCGGCGCGCGGTACACGGAGAAGAGCGCCCAGGTGGTCCCACCGGCCGTCAGCGTCCCCAGCACCAGCGCCAGGAGGGACAGGAAAAAGAAGGTGGATATCACCGGCGCGTTGTATTGCAGTCTGCGCATAGGCCCTCCTTCCAAAAGGGTCTCCGCAAGGCCCGCGGCCCGGCGGAGACCCTTCCTCATGATCCACATATCCTGTTCAGACCTTCTTCGTCACGATCTTCCGGATGATATCCACCGGGATCATGGTGGCCGCCAGGACGATCGCCGCCACCCAGCCGGACACGCCGAAGGGTACGCAGCTGAACATATTGCCGATCCATGCGAACACCGGCAGCGGGATCAGCGCCGCGTTGACGATGAATGCCTGCACCAGGACGATGACGATGAACACCTTCATGAACCCGGTGTTCTCACCCAGCCCCCGGAAGATGCCAAAGCCGTCATCGCGCACGTTGAAACCGTTGAACAGCGCACTCCAGATGAAGAGCACGAAATAGGCGGAGAGCTTCTGCTCCGTGGTGGCGAAGAACCGGCCGAAGAAGGGGACTTTGAGGAACACGAAGCTCAGCACGGTCAGCCACAGGCCCATGGTCACGATCTGGGCCATCATGGGCTTGCTGACGATGCTCTCGTCCCGCCGGCGGGGCTTCTCCGTCATATAGCGCTCCTGGGCCGGCTCGTTGCCCAGCATGATGGCGCCCAGGCCATCCATCACCAGGTTGACGAACAGCAGGTGGGTGACCTTCAGGGGCTCCTCCACACCGAAGAACGGCGCGATGGCGCTGACCACCACCGCGGCTACGTTGATCACCAGCTGGAACTTGCAGAATTTCAGGATGTTGTGATAGATGGTGCGGCCGTACCAGATGGCATCCTTGATGGAGCGGAAGTTGTCGTCCAGGATGACGATCTTGCCGGCCTCCTTGGCCGCCTCTGTGCCGCTGCCCATGGCGAAGCCCACGTCCGCCCGCTTCAGGGCGGGGGAGTCGTTGACGCCGTCGCCGGTCATGCCCACCACCAGGTTCATCTCCTGACACAGCCGGACCATCCGGGACTTGTCCGTGGGCAGGGCCCGGGCGATGACCCGGATGCGGGGGATGATCTGTTTGACCTCGTCATCCGAGAGCTCGTTGAGCTGCGCAGAGGTCAGGGCCACGTCGTCCTTGTCCCGCAGCAGTCCCGCGTCCCGGGCGATGGCCGCCGCGGTCTCCAGCCGGTCGCCGGTGATCATGACCACCTGGATGCCGGCGTTCTGCACCTCGGCGATGGCCTCTTTGGCCTCGGGCCGTACGTCGTCCCGGATCGCCACCAGGCCGATGATCACCGTATCGGGATGGATGGTATCCTCCTCGAGGGGCGTGGGGGAGTACCCGAAGGCCAGCACGCGCATGGACCGGCTGGCCAGCTCATCGATCTTGGCGTTGAGGGCCGCGGCATCGATGGGGTGCTCATCGCCGTTGAGGCTGAGATATCTGCAGGCCTTGGCCAGCAGCCGCTCGGGCGCGCCCTTGTAGAAGGTCTTGCCCAGCTCCTCGAGATACGCCTGGCTGAACTTGTTGGCGGAGTTGAAGCCCTGGCTCTTGGTGACCGCGCAGCTGTCGGACAGACTCTGGAACGTGCCGGCGCCCAGGAACTTCATCAGCGCCTGATCGGTGGCGTTGCCGCCGATGACACGGCCTTCGCCGTCGAACATGGACTGGGTGTTCTTACCGATGGCGAGATCCATGAGCCCCTTGATCTTGCCGTGCTGGGGCAGCTCCGCCAGGGGGATGGAGATGCCGTCGGCGGTGAAGAACTCCACCACCTCCAGGCGGCCCTTGGTGATGGTGCCGGTCTTGTCGCTGAAGAGGATGTTCAGGGAGCCGGCCGTCTCGATGCCGACCGCCTTGCGGACCAGGACATTGTGGTCGAGCATCTTGCTGGTGTTCTGCATGAGCACCAGAGAGATCATCAGCGGCAGGCCCTCCGGCACAGCGCAGACGATGATGACCACGGCCAGGGACACGGCCTCCACGATATCCTGGATGACAGTGGCTGCACCGGAGGCGAAGTAGGGACCGGGGCCGCCCGCAGAGAGGATGAAATAGCCGAAGTACATCAAGGCGATGACCACGGCGCCGATGTAGCCGAATTTCGAGATGGTGTTGGCCAGCTTGGCCAGCTTGACCTTGAGCGGGGAGTCCGGCTCGTCGTCCTGCATCTCCTCCGCCATCTTGCCCATCATGGTGGAAAGCCCTACCCGCTGGACGTCCAGGACGCCCTCGCCGTCGAAGAGCACCGCGCCCCGGAACAGCGAGTGGCGGTCGACGAACGTGTCGCCGGTGATATCGTCCGCCAGGCGGAAGCTCCCATCCTCGGCGGCCGTCTTGGGGCACTCCTCAGCCTCGCCGTTGAGGGCGGAGTTGTCCACTTTCAGCGTGCCGCAGATCAGCACGCCGTCCGCCGGGATCTTGTCGCCGGCCTGGAGGAGCACCTTGTCGCACACCACCACGTCATCCACGTCGATGACCGTGACCAGCCCATTGCGGTACACCTTGCACTGGTCCTTCTTTGTGCTGTCCTTCAGCGCTCGATACTTGGTGTCACTGGCGACTCCCGTCTTAGCGGAGACGAAGGCCACGATCAGCACGGCCACAATCGTGCCGACCGGTTCATAGATATCGGCGTAGCCGAACAGGCACATCGCCAGCATCAGCGCAGCGATGGCCAGCAGGATCCGGATCATGGGATCGCCGAACGTCTCCTTGAACTCCGCCCAGAACGTGGTGGGCTCCGAATCGGGGATGACGTTGCTGCCGTAGCGTTCTCGCGCCTCTATGACTTCTTTGTCAGATAATCCGTTGAAATGCATCTTATCTCCTCAAACTGTCAGGAAAAGAGGAGGGCATATCCTTCGTATGCCCTCTCTCCCCGTTGTCTCTGGACGGCCAGGGACGGCCGCCTGTTTCACATATACCGCCTGGCCAGCTCGCCCAGGCCGGGATCCGTGGTCCCCTGTCCGATGGCGTTGAACTTCCACTCGCCGTCATGGCGGTAGACCTCGCCGAAGATCATGGCGGTCATGCCCGTGTAATCCTCCGAGAGATCGTAGCGGCACATCTCCTGGTTGGTGCGCCCGTCCACGATGCGGATAACCGCATTGCGGATCATCCCGAAGTTCTGGCGCCCCTGCACGGCCTGGTAGATGTTCACCACCAGCACGATGCGGTCATATTGGGCGGGGACCTTGGCCAGGTCGATCACGATCTGTTCGTCGTCTCCGTCCCCGGCGCCGGTCAGGTTGTCGCCCATGTGGCGGACCGTGCCAGAGGAATGGGTCAGGTTTCCGAAATAGATGATATCGCTCTTCCCGGCCAGCTTGCCGCCCTGCAGCATCAACGCGGACGCATCGCAGTCGATGGCTGGCTGGTTCCCGCCGAACAACCCGCCGAACAGGCCGCCGGACTTCTGCTGCACCTCATCCCAGCCAAGGCCCACGATGACTTTGTCCAGCCCCGTGTTGCCCTTGCTCAGGCTGACTTTCTGGCCCTTTTGCAGACTAACAGACATATGCGTCTCCTCCTTGTGTTCCTCCGGCCGGGGCTACCGGCCGGGACTGTGGCCCCAAAGGGCCGCGCTCATTCCACGTCGATACCGAAGTTTGCGCACAGCGCCGCCAGACCTCCCTGGTATCCGCTGCCGATGGCATTGAACTTCCACTCGCCGTTGTGGCGGTACAGCTCCCCGAACACCACAGCTGTCTCGCTTGAGAAGTCCTCTCCCAGGTCATATCGCCGCACCTCCTGGCCATTGGTCTCGTCGACGATGCGGATGAAGGCGTTGCGGACCATCCCGAAGTTCTGGCGCCGCTCGTCCGCCTCGTAGATCGTGGCGGTGAACGTGATACGGGCGATGTTCTCCGGCACCCGGCTCAGATCCACTTTGATCTGCTCGTCGTCCCCGTCGCCCGCGCCGGTGAGGTTGTCGCCCAAATGCTCCACCGCGCCGGAGCTGTGGCGGAGATTGCCGTAGAACACGAAGTCGCCGGAAGCGGCGGCCCGTCCGTTCTCGCCCAGCAGGAAGGCGGCGGAGTCCAGATCGAAGTCCCCGCCCGTGTCGAACGCGTTCACGTCCCAGCCAAGGCCCACCACCACTTTGGAAAGGCCCGGCGCTTCTTTGTTCAGGCTCACTTTCTGGCCCTTTTTCAAACTGATTGGCATCGTCGTTCCTCCTTTTTATTCCGCGTCGATCCCATAGTGGCCGCACAGTGCCGCGAGGCCGCCCTGGAACCCACTGCCGATGGCATTGAATTTCCACTCGCCATTGTGCCGGTACAGCTCCCCGACGACGATGGCCGTCTCGATGGAGAAATCCTCACCCAGGTCATACCGGATGAGATCCGTCCCGGTGACCAGGTCCTGGATGTGGATATAGGCGTTGGACACCTGCCCGAAATTCTGATGACGTACTTCCGCCTCATAGATGGTCACCGTGAAGGCGATGCGCTCCACGTTGGCGGGGACCAGGGACAAGTCCACCTGGATCTGCTCGTCGTCCCCATCGCCCTCGCCGGTGCGATTGTCCCCCAGATGCTTGACGGCTCCGCTGCGGTGCTCCAGGTTCCCGTAGAACACGAACTCCTGCTCCGTGGGGCACTTACCGTTGCCGCCCACCAGGAAGGCGCTGGCATCCAGGTCGAACGCAGCACCGGAGTCGAAGGCGTTCACGTCCCACCCCAGGCCTATGAGCAGTTTGCTCAAGCCGGGATTCCCTTTGGTCAGATCGACTTTTTGCCCTTTGCTCAGATTGATCGGCATTTTTTAGCCCTCCGTTCTTTTTCTGCTCTATCTCTATGTCCCGCCCGTTCATTTCTTGTCGGGCATATGGTAGCGCGCGTTGAAATCCCTCTTGATCGCCTCCAGGCGCTTCTGGTCGTCCAGCCGCTGCTTGCGGGCGTTCTCCTGGATCTGGCGGGTCTCGTCGATCCCGGAGACGATGGTCTGCCAGGTCTTCTCCAGCGTCTCGATCTTGATGGAGCTGCCGGAGGCCAGGCGCGCCGTCATCTTGGACTGGGCCACGGTGTTCTGGGCGTTCTTGATGAGCATCTCGTTGGTCCTGGCGTCCAGGGCGGACATGGCCTCTGCCTGGATGCGCTGGCGCTTGAGCATGATGGCCTGGGTCAATGCCTGCTTGAACACCGGCAGCGTGATGATGAAGGCGGAATCGATCTTGCGGACCAGGTTCATGTTGCTGAACTGCATGGTCTTGATCATGGGGATGGACTGCATGGCCACGCTCTCGGCCGTGCGCAGGTCCTGGGTGCGCTGCTCCAGCATCATCAGCGCTTGCTCCAGCGTGGTCAGCTCGAACTGGATGGAGCCGTCTCCCGTGGCCTCCATGTCCGCCCGGCGCTGGGCGATATAGGCCTCCAGCTCCCGGCAGCCCTGCTCACCGGCCAGGATGTAGCGCACCAGCTCGTGATAATAGTTCACGTTGGCCTGGAACATCACCTCCAGCTCCCGGTTGAACTGCTTGATGTCCGCATCGTACTGCTTCAGCTCAACGTAGCTCTTATCTACCTCCTCGCCCATGGTGTGGTACTTGGCCAGGATCTTGTCC
>CALXDL010000072.1 GCA_944387055.1 uncultured Oscillospiraceae bacterium | reverse complement strand
TGCCCGTCCTCCCAAACGATGGGCAGGGGCCATGGGCCAGGTATGGGCTGCACGCGGGGCGGACGGTGGTCTCCGCTCTCCACCTCCAGCACATCTCCCGCGCGGAGGATGTCCACCGTCCGGGCATGGCGGCCGTTCACCCGGATCCCCTCTGGTACCCGGGTGAGCCTGGAGATGGCCCGGGAGGAGAAATGGAGCGACGCCTTCAGGATGTGGCGGACGGTGGCCCCCTCCTCCGCAGGCAAAATGGTCTTGACGATAGTCTCCATAGCTGACGATCCGTCCTTTCGCCGTTTAGGATATCATATCCTTCCGTTTTTGCATAGCCAAAGCCGCAGTTTTGTGGTAAGATGACCTCATCCCAGCGATCATAAGGAGGCGACCCATGCTCTTATCCGCAGAACATCTCTCCATCGACTTCGGCAGCCGGCAGCTCCTGGATGACGTGGACCTATATCTGAACGAGGGGGACAAGGTCGGCATCATCGGCATCAACGGGACCGGCAAATCCACGTTTTTGAAGGTCTTGGCCGGGATCGTGGAGCCGGACGCAGGTACGGTCAGCCGCGATCCCAATGTCCAAGTGAGTTTCCTGCCCCAGGATCCGGTCATGGACGAGGAAGCCACTGTGCTGGAACAGGTGTTCCTCCACCATCCGCCGCAGTTCCGGGCTTTGAACGAATATGAGGCCAAAGCCATGCTGAGCCGGCTGGGCATCTCGGACCCCGCTCAAAAAGTGGGCACGCTCTCTGGCGGCCAGCGCAAGCGAGTGGCTCTTGCAGCCGCCCTGATCCATCCGGCGGACGTGCTGATCCTGGACGAGCCCACCAACCATCTGGACAGCGAGATGGTCGCTTGGCTGGAGGAGTGGCTCCGGCGGTTCCGGGGCGGCCTCATCATGGTGACCCACGACCGGTATTTCCTGGAACGGGTGGTGGACCACATCACAGAGCTCGACCACGGCAAGCTGTACCACTATCAGGCCAATTATTCCAAATATCTGGAGCTCAAGGCCCAGCGCTTGGAGATGGCTGAAGCCACCGAGCGCAAACGCCAGTCTATCCTGCGGGTGGAGCGGGAGTGGATCATGCGCGGATGTAAAGCCCGCACCACGAAATCCAAAGACCGGATCGAGCGCTACGAGGCCCTGCTGGATCAGGCGGCGCCGGAGGAGGACGCCTCCGTCCAGATAGCCGCGGCTTCCAGCCGGTTGGGCAGGAAGATCATCGAATTGCGGGACGTCACCATATCTCTGGGCGGCAGGACCATCATCCGTCATTTCTCCTATCATCTCCTGCGCGATGACCGTATCGGGATCGTGGGCCGCAATGGCGTTGGCAAATCCACCCTGTTGCGCCTGATCGCCGGGGAGCTGTCCCCGGACTCTGGCGCAGTGGACATCGGTGCCACCGTGAAAATCGGCCACTTCTCCCAGGAGGGACGAGAGCTCGATCCCAGTCAGCGGGTCTATGACTTCATCCATGGCATCGCCGGTGAGGTCCGCACGGATGCGGGCACGTTCTCTGCCAAAGAGATGATGGAGCGCTTCTTGTTCCCCAGCGACCTCCAGTCCGTCCCCATCGGCCGTCTCTCCGGCGGCGAGCGGCGGCGGCTGTATCTGCTCTCTGTGCTGATGGCAGCCCCCAACGTCCTCTTGTTGGACGAGCCCACCAACGACTTGGACGTGACGACCCTTTCGATCCTGGAAGACTATCTGCAGACTTTCCCAGGTCCCATCCTCGCCGTCTCTCACGACCGCTTCTTCCTGGACAAGCTGGCAACGTCGATCTTCGAGGTCCGCAGCGGCGGCACGGTGCTGCGCTATACCGGCAACTGGTCCGATCATGCGGCCAAACGGCAGGAGGAAGAGCCCCCAGCTCGGACGGAGAAGCCGCGCGAGAGTGCGCCTCGTCCCAGAGAGCGCAAGCTCCGCTTCTCCTTCAAAGAGCAGCGGGAGTTCGACACGATCGACAGCGAGCTGGCCGAGCTGGAAGCGCAGATCGCAGCCTGCCAAGCGGAACAGACGCGCTGCGGCAGCGACTATCTGCGGCTCCAGGAGCTCCAGGCCCAACAGGCGGAGCTGGAAGCCAGACTGGAGGAGCGGACAGAGCGCTGGCTCTATCTCAATGAATTGAAAGAGCGGATCGATTCCCAGGAGGGATGAGGCCGTCACAGGATCAGATGAAGACGACAGCGGGGCGGCCTGCCGCACGATCGGCCGGACAGTCTCCCGCGCTGGAGGGACATGCCCTATGCTCCAATATCCCCGGCACCACCTGGAACAGATTCAAAACGAATACCGCCGCATCGACAGCCAGTGGCTGCATCTGCAGCAGCGGTTGATGCTGTGGCTGACGATCGTCACCGCAGTGATGGAGGTGGTGATGTTCTTCGCCTTGCGCCACTTTGAGCTCCTCTCCTCGCCCGCTGCGCGGTATATGGTCAAATATGTGTTGGTACCTTCGCTATGCGATGCGTCCTTGTGTGCCGCCACGGTCCCGCTGCTGCGCAGCCGGCGTCTGTCAGAACGGCAAAAGGCCTGGGCCGTGTCACTGGCGACAGCGCTGATGGCGTTCGTGATCTACACGGTCCACGCCGTGTTCGAGGCCATCTTCCTCATCTTCACCATCCCCATGGTCCTGACCGTGGTCTACGGTGATCAGCTGCTCACCGGCGTGACCAGCGCCGTATGCATCGCCTCGAAGATCATCTCCGATCTGTTCATCTTGTGGGATGCTGCGCGCAGCCACGTTCTGGCCACCCACGAGAGCGCCATCGACTTCTCCCTGTCTCTGATCCTGCTCGCCGTATTCTATGGGATCTGCTCTTTCCTGCTGCGGGTGGAACGAGAGAAGAACGACGTGGGCATCGTCTTGGAACAGGAGCGGCAGCGTTATCAGGAGGAATCCCTGACCGACGCCCTGACCCGGGTGGGGAACCGCCAGGCACTGCGCCATGCCTTCCAGGCCATGGAAGAGGACGAGAGCGAGACACCGTACTGTCTGGCCATGATGGATCTGGATGATTTCAAAAAGCTCAATGATACATACGGCCATGTCCAGGGCGACCGCTGTCTCCAGCTGCTGGGCCGCGTGCTGCTGACAGCCGCTCCTCACCAGGGCTCTCCCTTCCGCTTCGGAGGCGATGAGTTCTGCATCCTGTACCGCGGCCTGTCCCTGTCCCAGGCCCAAGACGCCTGCCGTCAGCTCCAGGCACGCTTCGCTCAGGAAAGCACCGCAGCGGGGCTCCGTGCCGCGGGCATCAGCGCTGGGGTGGCGAGATACCGCCGCGGTGAGCGCCCCACCCATCTCCTGAGCCGCGCTGACGAGGCACTCTATCGTGCCAAGCAGGAGAAAGGGATCGTCTGCATCGAATCCGAGTGAGGCTGCCCTCCTCCTTTCCGGCCGCCGCAAGACATCACATCCGGCTCTGCTTGTCCTCCGCAAACCAGAGGTTGAAAGTCTGACGGTACACAGCGGCCGCCGCCTCTGTATGGCAGATCATCCGCACCCGTTCCGGCAGGTCGTTCTCCGCCAGATACTCCATGATGGCCCGCAGCGCCACTGTGGCCGCCTGCGCCAGAGGATAGCCAAAAGTGCCCGTGGAGATGGATGGGACATCCACGGTCCGGATACCATGTGCCCGCGCCAGCGCCAGACAGGTGCGGTAGCAAGATGCCAGCAGCGCCGCCTCTCCATGGCCGCCTCCCTGCCAGACCGGCCCTGCCGTGTGGATCACATAACGGGCCTTGAGCCGGTATCCGGCCGTCAGCTTGGCCTGTCCCGTCTCGCAGCCGTGCAGCTCCCTGCACGCTGCCAACAGCTCCGGGCCTGCTGCCCGGTGGATGGCACCGTCCACTCCTCCGCCCCCTAGCAGAGCGGTATCAGCCGCATTGACGATGGCCTCCGCGTCAGACTGTGTGATATCCCCTACGAGGATCTGGAACCGTGTCATAATAAGCACCTCCGCTTTTTCCTGTCTTTTCGTCTCATCATATCATCATCTTTGAGCCGGGAGGATGGTCCATCCAGGCACGTTCCCTCGTCCGCCTGGATCTTGCTGTTGCCCGGTACCCTGACCCTAAGGAAGGAGAGAATGAACATGAAAGTATGGATCGCATCGGATCTCCATGGATCCGCCCTGTACTGCCGGATGCTGCTGGACGCTTTCGCCCGGGAGGGTGGTGACCGGCTGGTGCTGTTGGGTGACCTGCTCTATCACGGCCCCCGCAACGACTTGCCGGAGGGCTACGATCCCAAGACCGTCACCGCCTTGCTGAATGAGGCGGCAGACCGGCTCTTCTGTGTCCGCGGCAACTGCGATGCAGAGGTGGATCAGATGGTGCTCACGTTCCCCATCCAGGCGGACAGCGCCCTGCTGGCTCTGGATGGGCTGACGATCTACGTCACCCACGGGCACCTCCACAGCCCAGAGGCACCGCCGCCCCTGCGGACGGGGGACATCCTCCTCTGCGGCCACACGCACCTCCCGGTGGACCGGGACTGCGGCGGCTTTCGTTATCTGAATCCCGGCTCTTTGTCTCTGCCAAAAGACGGCACGCCCCACAGCTACATGATCCTCGAGGACGGTTCGTTCACTTGGCGCGATCTTTTGACGGGGCGGTCCTTCCAGCCTCTTGCATAGGGCTGCGGGCGCTGGCCCGCCCGATCGCCGCACCGTCTGGCTGGGGCGCGCATAGGATGAAGTATCCCATGGAACAGGAGGACTTCATCATGACCGCGAGTGGCGCTACCATGTGCGCGCGTGTATCATGCGTCTGTCCCGGCTGTATGAGGGTCCGGGACGTGTGTACCGGCCAAGAGGTCGTGGTCCTGTCGGAGCAGGCTTGCTGCTTCGCCCCCGGCGAGTGCGTCTGCATCCACTTCAGTGGTGCCATGACCATGAGCCTGCCACCGCAGATCTCCGCGCAGTGTATCCATCGGATCCACGCCCGCTGCTGTTGCTGAACGGTGCCGGTATCAGGCGTTCGGCAGGGTGCGGAGCAGACGGCGCACAACGGCCGTTATGGGCCGCACCCTGCCGCATCCGACGCGGCCCCCGGGGGCTTTGCTCCCGGGGGCCGCATTGTATCCCTGCAGACGTCATCGATCCGCGAGGACATACATCATCATATGGTCCAAGATCATATGGACGTCCTCCACGATCTGCATATTGTCGATCTTCACATGGACCGCGTGATCGGCCAGCTCCAACAGCTTTCCGCCGTCATAGCCCACCAGCACCGCGGTGGCGGCGCCGTGCTCTTTGGCATAGCGGACCGCCCGCACCACGTTCTCCGAGTTGCCGCTGCCGGAGATGCCGATGACCAGGTCTCCCGGCCGCAGCTTCGCCTGCAGCGGGATGACGAAGATATCGTCATAACTGATGTCGTTGGCGATGGCCGACATCAGCGGCGTATTGTCGCTGAGGCACTCCAGATCATATTTGACCGCTTGATGCAGGCTCACGCCCTTGCAGAAGTCACACACGAAGTGAGAGGCCGTCGCGGCACTGCCGCCGTTGCCGCACATGAAGATGCGCTTATGCCCTTTCCGAGCTTCCTCCATCATCTCCATCAGACGGCTCACCGCCTCCAGGTCCAGCTCTGACAGGACCCGTTCCTCCGCTTCCAGATACGCACGCAGCGATCCTACATAGCTCATACGCTCGCTCCCTCCTCATAGATGTGCAGCCGCTCGATGACCTGAGGGACACTGGCAGTCCCGGTGACGCCCAGCTGCTGAATGGTGATGGAGGAAACGCAGCAACCCAGCATGGCCGCCTCCTCCGGGTCCAGGCCCAAGGTGAGTCCCAATACGATGCCGGCAGTAGACGCGTCCCCGGCTCCCACGATATCGATGGGCCCCGTCACATGCACGGCCGGGACAGAGCAGGCCTGTCCCTCCTGGAACACCATCATCCCACGGCTGCCGCGGGTGACGAAGAAGGTGTTGCCAGTCTGCCGGCGCAGCTGTTCGGCCTGCCGCCGGATAGCCTCCAGATCTTCTACGGGCCCCTCCTCGGGGGCCATGGCCATCAGTTCCAAGTCGTTGCATTTGACGATCATGTTCCGGAACTCCCGGGAGAACGCCCTGGAATCCACATAGAACAGCTTCTCCGGATGACTGCCCGCCAATGCGTTCAAGCCGTCCCGGACGAAGCCCGTGATGACGCCCAGGTCCCGCTGGCAGAACTGATCGACCGCGATGACCGCGTCCACCTCCGGCAGCCGCGCTTCCAGCTGCTCCAGCAATGCCCGCTGCAGTGCCATGGACGGAGGATCGAAATTGCGCAGATCCAACCGCTCCATCTCCTGATAGCTCCCATCGGGCTGCTTGCGCATGGGCTTCGTATATGTGCAGGTACACAGTTCCGGCGTACGCACCATCGAAGCGGTGTCCGCTCCCACGGCATCCAAGCACCGCTGCAGTTCGAACCCCTCTCCATCTTCGCCCATCAGCCCGATGGAGATGACTTGCGCCCCCAGGGCCCGCAGGTTGTTGGTGACTGTGCCGCCGGAGCCGGCATACATCCGCTTCTCATGGACCTGATAGGCCGTGAGCCCGGTCTCGACGGAACGTTCGTCCCGGTCCGGGTCGATATAGAGGTACTTATCCAGCGTATAGTCCCCGAACACCGCCACCCGTATCCGTCCCGTTCCCGAAAGGGCCTGGACGATCCGCTCCACGCTCCTCATGCCCGGCTCCTCTCATCCGCAGCGAAGGCCAGCTTGGCCAGGTTCGGCAGGGTGCACCGGTGCTCTCCGCGGATATAATGGCTGGTGCCGCCGTCTGCGACGGTCCTGGCCAAGATCGTCTTCCATGGGCGGAAATAATATCGTGGATCCGTCTTCGGCGGTGTGACATGATAGCCGTCACTCTCGTCGATGGGCTGGAGATCGAAGACCGCTGTATGGAAATGGCAGATCTCCCGTCCCTCCTGTCGGGCCACGTTCCGCGCCATCGCCAGCGCCTTGAGATAGACCTCCGGCCCGGCCACAGCAGAGCCGAGATCCAGGAACACGCCGTGCTCCAAGCCGGTGACGCTCTGGGCGTAGATCAGGAAATCTGTATAAGAGCAAGCGCCCATGGCCGCACCGTCGCAGTTGGGATGTTCATGGATGATGTCATTGCCCACGCCCACATGGACGGTGACCGGCACCCCGAGATGATAGCCCATGGCCAGCACGCTGGACTCCCGATAGGGGAACTGGTTCTCCCAGATATAGCGGCCCAGGGCCTCGCCCCAGCCGATCCCCTCTTTCGCCCCCTGGACGATGATGTCGTTGATGAGGCCCGTCTCACGCCAGAGGCCGAACTGTCCCTCACTGATGTATTTTGCAACGCTCTCGCACGTATGCCCGATCATCGCCAGCTCGAAATCGTGGATAGAACCGGCGCCGTTGGTGGCGAAATGGGTCACCAGGCCCCGCTTCATCAGCTCGATCATATAGCGCGCATTGCCGGTGCGGATCACATGTGCACCGTACATCATCAGTACCGTCGCATCATAGGTCCGGCGGGCCTCCACCATGGCGTCCGCCAGCACCGGCAGCGCCGGATGCGAGAACTCCGGTGCCGGTGCCGCGGGGTCCAGCAATACTTCTTGGAGGTCCACATCGTGGACCCGCTCCTCCAGCGGCAATATCTGCAGCCGGGAACGGTCAAACTGTGGGAATGGCATCTCGATCCCTCCTGATGACTTCAAAGATCGTCTCCCCGACGCGGAAATCAGGGATGATGGCACTGGCGCCGGCATCGATGAGGCGGCGGCGCTTCCAGGCGTTGACACCTTGCCGGGTGGCCTCGTTGGTCGCCACACCGATGGCCAGGCCACCCAGGTCCGCCACCAGTTCCACCTCCACATACCCGTCCCCGAAGGAGACCAGTTCATTGGGGCGGATATGCTCCCGCTCCAGCATGTCACGGATGACCAGCTCTTTGGAACAGATCATCACATCGTCGTGCGCGCCGTGGATGCCGCCTTCGAACACATCATCCAATCCCAGGAGATGGGCCTCGTACAGCACGTCCACCTCGTCAGTGCCGCTTGCCAGATAGCAGCGGATCCCATTCCGCTGCAGCAGATCGATGAACGCCCGCACGCCTGGCACCAGATAGTCCTCCGGCCGGGCCCGCCCCGTCTCGAGGTCTGCTTTGCGGGAGTGGATGCGCTCTTCCAGCCGGCGCAGATATTCTTGCTTGTAGAGCAGAGGGTCCCGTTCCGGGCCTCCTCGCGCCATCACCTCTTCATTGAGGCGGATACACTGGAAGATGGTCTGTTTCCCTGTGAGGGTATCCACGAAATCCCGCACCTGCTCCCGGACTGCCCCCGGCTCTTCGCCGGGGGCGGCCGCTTGGAGGACCTCCGTGAAATAAGGGATCATGATATCCTGCCAGCCCTCACGGATCAGACTGATGGTCCCATCGAAGTCGAACAGGGCATACCGGATGGCAAAGCCATGCCAGGGGCGGACGATCTCCACTTGTGCGACTGCATCGTTCATGGCGTCCTCCTCCATCGTCACTCCGTTTTCAGCGCAGAGTCGAACGCCACCGTGGAAGGTTCGAAATCGGTGCGTTTGGTGAACGCATAGGCCTCTTTCGCGCCGAACATGCGCTCCATGCCGGAGTCCTCCCACTCCACAGAGAGCGGGCCCTCATAGTGCATGGCGTTGAGCTCCCGGATGATCCCGTCGAAATCCACGTCGCCGTGGCCCAGGGACACGAAGTTCCAGCCGCGCCGCAGGTCTCCGAACTCGATATGGCTGCCGAGGATCCCGGCACGGCCATCCAGGCGCACCTTCACGTCCTTCATGTGGACGTGGTAGATGCGGTCCGCGAAGTCCCGCAGGAACAGACACGGATCCATCCCCTGCCAGACCAGGTGCGAAGGATCGAAGTTGATGCCCAGTGTGGGGCGATGGTCGAACGTCTCCAACAGCTTCTGGGTACTGTAATAGTCGAACGCGATCTCTGTGGGGTGGACCTCCAATGCGAACTTGACGCCGCACTCGTCGAATACGTCGAAGATCGGCGTCCACAGCTCTTTGATACGTCCGAACCCGTCATCGATCATCTGCTGGGTGGTCTGGGGGAAGGAATACCAATAGGGCCAGATGGGCGAGCCGGTGAAGCCAGTGACGATGTGGACGCCCATCATCTGGGCAGCCCGGGCCACCGCCATCATCTCATCCACGGCCCACTTGCGGATCTCTTCCGGCTTGCCGGACAGGTCCGACGGCGCGAAGTTGTCCAGTCGTGGGTCCCACTGATCGCCCACGCACTGGCCCGCCAAATGGGCGCCCAGCGCCCAGACCTTCAGTCCGTTGCGCTCCAAGGTAGAACGGATCTCATCGCGGTAAGCGCTGTCCGCCGCGAAGCGGTGGGCATCCAAATGGGTGTGGCAGGCGATCTCCAGTCCATCGTATCCGATGTCCCCCATGATCCGGCAAAGCTCGCCGAAGTGGATATCTCCATACTGTCCAGTCGTGATGGTGATCGGTCTCATGTCTGCCGCCTCCTCAGTCCACAGGCTCCGCCCGGCCGCTCTCATAGGAGCGCTGGTTGGCAAAGATGACCTTCATGGCGTGCAAGGCGCTCTGGCCGCTGATGACCGGCTCATGATCGTCCACCACGGCGTCCACGAAAGCGGAGATGATGCCGGTGGAAGTCCGGCCGCCGGAAGTCTGTTCCTTATTGGAGGTGAGCTGATCGAGCTCATAGGGGACCACAGTGCCGTCCCGCTTCTCCACGATGAGGGAATACCGGGGGTCGTCATAGAGCCGCAGGACGCCCTTCTCACAGTAGAGCTTCGTGGAGTTGTCCTCCGCGCCATAGTTGGTCCAGCTCACGTGCATCGTCCCGACAGCTCCGCTCTCCAATGTATAGAGGGCGATGGCGTTGTCATCCACGTCCACCAGCTTGCCGTCCGGATAGCGTTTGTCGATCGTCGCCAGCACGGCGGATGTCCGCACGATCTTCTTTCCGGTGAGATAATAGAGCAGGTCCGTCTTGTGGACGCCCAGGTCCGCCATGACGCCGAACTGGGCCGTCTTCTTATCGAAGAACCAGGAGTTCGCGGACCCAGTCCAGCCCTCCGGACCGGGGTGGGAGAAATGGGTCTCGAACGTCAGTACCTCGCCCATCTCACCGCTGTCCAAAAGCTCCTTCGCCTTGACATGCGCCTTGGCCAGCCGCTGGTTCAGCCCGATCATCAGATATTTCCCGGCCGCCTCTGCAGCCTCCACCATGGCTTCGCAGTCTTCCTCCGTGGTAGCCATGGGCTTTTCGCACAGCACATGCTTCCCGGCCTTGAGCGCCTGGATGCTGATCTCTGCGTGGAAGCGGTTGGCCACGCACACACTGACAGCGTCCACATCGCTGGCCAGCATCTCCTCCACAGAGGAGAACACTTTCCCGCCGTACTGCTTCGCCAGGGCCTCCGCCTTCTCTGGGAACACGTCATAGAACCCTGCGATCTCACAGCGCGGATCTTCGCTGTATTCTGGTGCATGGCGGACCTCAGTGATCTTGCCACAGCCGATGATGCCAACTTTCATCATGATGGATCGTTCCTCCTTTTCGTCGTTCGCGCGGTGCGCTTCAGCGCCGCTTGTTCTGGAAGTTCTGCATCAGGACCGCCAGGACGATGATGGCGGCGCTGATGGCGCCATTGAGGTAAGAGGACACGTTCGCCGCAGTGAGGATGTTGCTGATGATCTTGAACATCAGCACGCCCAGGAACGTGCCCATGATCTTGCCGCGGCCGCCGCTCATGGAGGTGCCGCCAATGGCGACGGCGGCGATGGCGTCCATCTCCCAGCTCATCGCGGCGGAAGCGGCCGCCACAGCGGTCATACGAGAGGCATAGAGCAAGCTGGCGATCCCGCACATGGCGCCTGTGACCATATAAGTGATGATCTTCACGCCGTCCACATTGATGCCGGAGAGACGAGCGGATTTCTCGTTGCTGCCCACGGCGAAGATGTGCTTGCCCAGCTTGGTCTTCTTCATGACGATGTCGAAGATGATCACCGCCACGATGAAGATGATCATCAGATAGGGGATCTTGAAGTCGGGGCCGATCTGGATCCCGCCCACCGCCAGCTGGCGGAAGCGGTCATAGAGCTCCCGGTCCACAGTGAAGGGGCCAGCGGCTCCGTAATAGTTCACGATGGCGCGGCAGGCGCTCATGCTGGCCAGGGTGGCCACCATGGCCGGCATGCCGCCCTTGGTGACCAGCAGGCCGTTGACAGCGCCGATGACCAGGCCGAAGGCGATGCAGAACAGCAGCATGACGAAGATGCTGCCTGTGGCGTTGAGCACCCAGATACCGAAGCCGCCGATGATGGCCACCTGGGAGCCGACGGAGATGTCGATGAGGCCTGCGCCGATGACCATGGTCATGCCCAGGGCGATCAGGCCGATCATGCTGCCCTGGACGAACAGATTGGAGACATTGCTCCAGCTGAAGAAGTTCTTGTTGACACAGGCGCCGATGACGACCAGCAGGATGAAGGACAGCACGAAGCTGTACTCCCGGGTCAGTGCCCTGCCCAGGCTTTTCGCGGTGTCAGCATTCAGTCGTTTTTCCATCTTTCAGACCCTCCAAATTCGCTCCCGTGGAATAGTACATGATATTTTTCTCGGTCAGATCCTCCCGGCCGAGCCGGGCGTTGCACATGCCTTTGTAGAGGACGATGCAGGAATCGGCCACGTTCCGGATCTCCGGGAACTCCGCGCTGAACATGATGATGGCCTTCCCCGCCTTCGCCAGTCGGAGGATCAGGTGGTAGATCTCGAACTTCGTGCCCACGTCGATGCCCTGCGTCGGGTTGTCCAGGATCAATACGTCGGCGTCCGTCTCCAGCCACTTGCCCAAGATCACCTTCTGCTGGTTGCCGCCGGACAGGGACGTGATGGGGTATTTGGGGCTGCCCACCTTGATGGCCATGGCCTTTTGCTGCCGTGCGAACCGCTGGGCCTCCTCTTTGGCGTCGATGAACGGCTTTTTCTGCTTGGCGTTCAGATATCCCATGGACAGATTGTCCTGCACAGACAGGTCGTTGTGGATCCCGCGTTCCGGACGGGAGCGGGGGACCATGCCCACCCGGTGCTTCATGAAGTAGCGCACGGACCGATCACGCGCTTTGTTGGGCATACGGTTGCCTTCCACGTAGACTTCCCCCGTGTAGGGCACCACCCCGAACAATACGTCTGCCAGCGTATCACGACCGGACCCCTGCAGCCCCGTCACCGCCAGGATCTCGCCCCGGTGCAGTTCGAAGGACAAGTCCTTCAGCACACCGCTGGACACGCCCCGCACCGACAGGCAGACCTCCTCCGTAGCCTGACAGACATGGTTCTCGAACTCGTCGGTCCGGAGGTTGTGTCCGATCATCATCTCCGTGACCTGTTCTTCGTTGATATCTTTGAAATTCCCGTGCGATACCAATCTCCCGTCGCACAGGATATAGTACACATCGCAGATCTCAAAGAGCTCCGGCATCTTGTGAGAGATGTAGATGAAGCTGACGCCCTCCCCTTTGAGCTGCCGCATGATCTCAAACAAATTCTCAATCTCCTCCGTGGCCAGTGCCGTGGAGGGCTCGTCCATGATGATCAGTTCCGAACGGAACAGCAAAGCTCGTCCGATCTCCACCATCTGCTTCTCCGCAGCAGAGAGATGATCGACGATGGCATTGGGGTCGATGTCGACCTTCATGCGCCGGAACACTTCCAGGCACTTCTCGATCATGGCCGTCTTGTCCAGGAACGCGCCTCGCTTCGAGATCTCGTTGCCGAGGAACATGTTCTCATAGACCCGCAAGTCGTTGCATAGGTTCAGCTCTTGATGGATGAAACGGATGCCGCACTGGTCCGCAGTCCGCACCCCTTTCATCACTGTCTCTTTCCCGTTGATCAGGATCTTACCGGAGACCGGGGCATAGACGCCGGCAAGCACGTTCATCAGGGTGGATTTCCCCGCGCCGTTCTCGCCCAGCAGTCCCACGATCTGCCCTGGCTCCACCGTGAGGTCCACGTCGTCCACCGCACGGACTGGACCGAATTCCATGACGATGTTCTTCATCTCTAACCGCATAGCAATGGTTCCTTTCCTAAACATCTCGTATCCCGGGCCGCCTGTGCCGGAGAGGGATAGGCGCGCATATGGAGGGTACCTGGCCAGGCGCGCCGCGCAGGCAGAGGCGGCCGGATACAGGGCGGCTGGATGCAGACAGGGCCGGCTGACCTTCAGCCGGCCCTGTCGAAATGGATGATTCAAATATCGACCGCAGAATCAGAAATCACCGAGAGAATAGCGGACAGCATACTCATCGCTGGCTCTGTACTGCTCGAAGTCATAATGCGTGCCGCCGGCGTTGCCGATAGAGAAGGAGGGGATCAGATAGATGCCGTCGCTCTCCACAGCGGTGCCCTCGAAGGGCAGGCCCATGGCAGCGGTCTCAGCCGTGAAGTCCACGCACTCACGGATGAAGGAGGGAGCGAAGAACCAGGTGACGAACTTCACGTCCAGCGCCGTGTTCTCGAACTTCTGCATGGTATCCTCGCGGCCGCCGACGGACGTGATGAGCTTCACGTTCAGCTGTGCGCTGCCGGTATAGGCATCCAGCGCGTTCATCAGGCCGTCCACGATCTCGTCGTCATGGGTGACGATCAGATCCAGGGACTCGATCTCTTCATCGCTGTGGGCGTTGAGCCAGTTCTCCATCTGCTCCTGGGCAGTCTCAGTGGACCAATCGGTGACGAACGTCTCGTTGATCTGGTTGAACTTGTTGGCGTCGATCACTTCGTCCATACCGCCGGAACGCTGAGAGGTGACGGTGGAGCTGTCGCCCACGAAGCGCAGGTAATTGACCTGATCGTCATCGGCAAAGTATGTATTCAGGTATTCGCCCATCTCTTCACCGATGCTGAAGTTATCGCCCATCATCTGGCCTTCCAGACCCTCGAAGTCCTCGATCAGACGGTCATAGACCACCAGCTTGATGCCGGCGTCCACGATGGTCTGGGCGGCGGAACGGAGCGCTTCGCCCTCCGTGGGCCAGAGCATGATGGCGTCGATATCGCCCTCAGCGATGAGGTTCTCGATCTCAGTGATCTGGGCCGAAGCCTCTGCGCAGGACTTCACGACGATCTCCAGATCATCATGCTCCTCCATCAGTGCCTCTGCTTCCAGCTCAGCGTGGCGGACGGACTCGCCAGTGAATCCATGGTCGCCGGACAGGATGACCAGACCGACCTTATAGGTCTCAGCAGCCGTATCGCCGCCCTCGCCAGCAGCATCGCCGCCGGTGCTCTCGTCACTGGTGCTGCCGCACCCTGTCAGGACTGCAAGGACCATTGCCAGACTCGTGACCAATGCTAGAAACTTCTTCATGGTAATCCTCCTCTAAATTTTATGCAGATCCCTCTATTTTTCGGCCATACGGCCGGAAAATACCGCTTCAGGCATCCTCCCGCAGAGGACAGGTGGATTCTCTCGCGATGAAACCATGGGGAAGGACGACATTCCGATTTTCCAATGGATGGCCAGCGATGAGCTGGTCGAGCATATCGATGGCGCGCTCGCCAAGCGCAAGGCAGGGCTGAATCATGGTGGACAGATAGGGATGGATCATCTGTGTATAGATGACATCGTCGAAGCCCACCACAGAGACCTCCTCCGGGACGGATATCCCCAGCTCGCCCGCCACCACTACCGCCGCCAAAGCGATGGCATCACTGATGCAGAACAGCGCATCTGGCCGGTCTGGCTGAGAAAGCAGTTCCCTAGCCGCCTGCAGACTACTCATGTAGCTGTAGCTCTCGTCAGAACAGGCGATGTACCGATCTTCCAGAGAGATGCCTGCATCCGACAAGGCGTCCTGATAGCCGCGCATCCGCTGCAGCGTGGACATCATCCGATTGGCGGAACTGATGATGCCCACCTTCCTCCTGCCCAGCCCCACCAAATAGGAAGTGGCCTCGTACCCTGCCCGATAGTTGTCCACAGAGACATGGGCCGTGTCGCAGGGCGCTGCATATTCGCAGCACTGCACGATTGGGAAGCGGTCGCTGTACTTTTGTAGCCAACGCTCGTCCCGGTCGATGTGCATCAAGATCGCGCCGTCCGCCCGCTTATATTCGATGGTCTCTTTTAGCAGCGCCTCCGGGTCCTGCCTCTCAGTACTGCACAGGAACAAAGTATATCCCAGGGCCTGGGCCCTCTCATTGATCCCGTCGAACACGTTGGCATAATAGGGGTTCGTGATATTGGGGAGCAGCACCAGTACCGTCTTGCTCTCATTGCGGCGCAGGTTCCTCGCCTGCTGGTTCGGCACATAGGAAAGACGCTCGATAGCCTCGCGGACCACCTTCGCAGTGGGCTCTGCCACCAGACTGCTGTGATTCATCACGCGGGACACCGTGGCGACGGAAACACCCGCCGCCTTTGCCACATCAGCAATCGTGACCATGATATGTAATCCTTTTCATTCGTCTTTATTCATATATATAGCAGATTTTGTAATCCATTTCAATGTTTAAAATATACAGATTTCAAGTGCGTTTTCCGGATGAGTGTACAAATTTTTCTTTTTCTTACGTAAAAAGAGAAACGAAAGTGACTTCTCATCGTCCGTGTGGTATCATGACACAAGCAGGCGGCCGCATGGCATCGTCCAGCGTCCGATACCGCCTGTGGGCCTATGGATAAACATCGCTAGGGAGGGAATGAGCTTATGGTGGCAAACGCACATCCAGGCGGAGCAGAGCGTCCGCCGTATCATCTGGCCATCGAGATCGGCGGCACCAAGCAGCAAGCCGCCGTGGGGACAGCGGATGGGCAGATCCTGGCCCGCCGTCAAGTGAGATTGGCCGGGGGCACGACTGCAAAGGGCATCCGCAGCTGGATCGAGACGACGGTCCGCGGACTGCAGGCAGATTGGGATCTGAGCGGGATCGGCGTCGGCTTCGGCGGCCCCATCGACCCGCCCACTGGCCGGATCCTCTGTTCTCTGCAGGTGGAGGGGTGGGAGGACTTCCCCCTGCGAGACTGGTTCCATGATACGTTCCGCCTCCCGACCGTGGTCCGCAATGACACTGTGACCGGCGGCCTCGGGGAGCTGTATCGCGGTGCCGGACGCGGCAGCCGGAGGTTCTTCTATACCAACATCGGTACGGGTATCGGCGGCGGTCTGTATTGGCCCGGCGGCTTCGGCGCCAGTTCCCTGGGATATGCCTGGGTACCAGACTGGCGGGCGGCCGCACCTGGCGCCGCCACTCGTCTGGAATATCTATGTGCGGGACCGTCTATCGAAAAGCGCCTCAATTCTCCCGGTTATGTCCCTCCCGCCTCTTATCTCGCTGCCAGGCCTCTCCCCCACACCTGTGCAGACCTGGCAGACGGCGTGCGGCTGGGCGACGCGTTCTGCTGTGAGGAACTGGACCGTGTCGCGCAGACGTTCTCCCTGGGGCTGGCCGATGTCCTGGCGCTCGCCTTCCCGGACACCATCGTGATCGGCGGCGGTGTGGCCAAGATGGGCGATATCCTCTTCTCCCGGCTCCGGAAGGCCACTGAGGCGGCTGCGTTCGTGGCGGACGTGGGGCGGATCCGGATCCTGCCCAGCCAGCTCATGGATGATGCAGTCCTGGTGGGCGCGCTGCTGCTCTCGGCAGATCCTGCGCTCTCCGAGATGGGCTGAGCTCCTATGGAAAAAGCATGAGAGAGGGAGCATCTCAAAGGGATGCTCCCTCTCTCATCATATCCGGCTGCCCCCGCAAAGGCCCTCGATTCCTGTCCTCCAGGTCAAGTTTTCCGGGAGCCAAGGGCAGGCCGCAGCGCATCGCGACGGCCAACGCTCCCAGAGCATCGCCCCATTCATCCCTTTGCCCGCGCCAGGACCTCTAACAAGAACGCCCAGACCCTCTGGACAGAGGCGATGCACATCGCCTCTCGCGGCGTATGGATCTCCAGCAGGTCCGGCCCGATGGAAACGCAGTCCAGACCGGGGATCTTCCCGGCGAACAGGCCGCATTCCAATCCCGCGTGGATGGCTTCGATCTTCGGCTCATATCCATATCGTTCCTGGAACACGTCCGTCATCGTCCTGCGCAGCGGAGACTCCGGCAGATATGCCCATCCGGGATAGTCACCGGAGACTTCCACCCTGCCGCCAAGCTGTGTCATCAGCGTGGTCAGCCGGGCCTTGAGCATCTCCTTCTGGGAGTCCACCGAGCTGCGGACACAGCAGGAGGCGCTGAGTCCTTCTTCCTCTGTGGACAAGATCCCCAGGTTCACAGACGTCTGCACCAGCCCGGGGATATCAGCGCTCATGGCCTGGACGCCGTTTGGCAGACATGTGAGCATGCAGATGACCTTATCCGTGGTCGCGGCATCCATGGGGCAGGCGGTCTCTCCCCCCTCTGCCACGGATACCTCCAGTCCTGGATCTGTGACCCGGTATTCGTTTTGGAGCGCTGCCGCCAGCTCTTCCACAGCCGCCCGTGCCGCCGGTGCGTCTTCCACAGACAGCAGGGCCTCCGACGCCACCGGGATGGCATTGTCCTTCAGTCCGCCGCGCACCCACTGGATGCGCAGCTGCGTGCGAGCGGCCATCGCCTGGAGGATGCGTCCCATGAGGATATTGGCATTGGCTCCCCCCTTGTGGATCTCAGTGCCTGAATGGCCGCCCTGCAGTCCCCGGACCGTGACGGTCAAAGCCGTTCCGGCATGTTCGGCTCGGACCAGCGGCAGGATGCAGCGATCCGTGCTGCCGCCGGCACAGCTGACCGTGAAGATCCCCTCCGTCTCGGAATCGAGGTTCACCATCCGCCTGCCCTGGAGCGGACGAACATCGATGGCGCTGGCACCCAGCAGGCCGATCTCCTCGTCCGCGGTGAACACTGCCTCCAGTCGGGGATGCGCCAAGTCCTGCGCATCCAGGATAGCCAGCATCATAGCCACCGCGATGCCGTCATCGCCGCCCAAGGTCGTCCCCACGGCCCGGATGACGTCACCGTCCACCATCAGGTCCAAGCCCTCTCGGTCCATATCTTTGGAGCAGCCAACCTCCTTTTCACACACCATGTCCAGATGCCCCTGGAGGATGATCGACTCCGCATGCTCATAGCCCGGCGTGGCCTCTTTGATGATGATGACATTGTCCGCTTGGTCTTGATGATGTTCCAGGCCCCGCTCTTTGGCGAACGCCACACACCAGTCGCTGATCGCCCGGGTGTTCCTGGACCCGTGGGGGATGGTGCAGATCTGCTCAAAAAAATGGAATACACGCTGAGGCTCTATCCCTTCTAATACACGCATGTGCTCGCGCTCCTTTCTTTTGGAGGAGAGAGGTCTCCCTCCCCTCTGCGGCGCTCCCGTCCGGCTGCATGGATGCGGGCGGAGAGCCGCCCATCGAGTGCCGCATCTTGTCTATGATGTGCCGGCGTCCTATAAAATATCGGATCCTCTCGTCCGCGTCAAGTCCGCACACTGACGCGGGCCGTGCGGTGCTTTCCAGGCGGAGCCCCTCCAACGGCCGGACGGACAGCGGAGGAGGCGCAGCGTACGCCCTCCGCTGTCCGTCTCTGCTCCTCGTGTCGGGACGGTACCGCCTCCACACGTCTGGTGGCTCCGGCCGCCTCATCCGCAGTCGAGTACTTGGACCGCAGCGCCCAGGACGCCGTCGCCGATATAGACGCTGAGGGTCCCGTCGATCTCCCCTTCCCAGATATGGTCATAGTCCGGCAGCGCGGCGGTCAGCTTGTCCCGCAGCAGCGCCATCTCCTCCGGCGCACCGCCGTTGGCCACTGCCAGATTGTATCGCCGATGGCCGCCGCAGGCCTTCACCGTCAGCTCCACCAGCTTGTCCATCACCTGTCCTCTGCCCCGGACCTTGGCGATAGACTGGAGCTCTCCATCCTCTGCGAACGTGATGATGGGCTTGATCTGGAGCAGCGTCCCCGTGACAGCGGTGATCTTGCCGATGCGTCCACCCCGCCGGAGATATTCCAAGGTATCTACCGAGAAGAACGGGTGGGTCCCGGCGATGAGCTGCGGCACCCGCCGCTCTGTCAAGGTCTCCCAGTCCATGCCATCGCGCAGATCCTGCGCCAGCTGCAGCATCGTCATACCCACGCCCATGGAACCGCTCTTGGAGTCATAGACCCGCAGGGCCAGCCGCGGGTACTCCTCCCCCACCAGGCGCAGCAGATTATACGTCCCCGACAGTCCGCTGGAGAGCATGACGGCCACTACGCCGTCATATCCTGCTTCCTCCACCTGCTCCAGGCCCCGGCCCACATCTTCCAGTGAGGGCAGGGACGTCTGAGGCAGTTCCCCGGCCCGGAGCCGGGCATAGATGTCGGCGGCGTGGATGTCCACGCCGTCCCGATATTCCCCATCAGCGCAGCGGATCCGCAGAGGTACGATGTGGATCTGGTTCTCTTCCGCCGCCTGAGGCGCTAAGTCCGCGCAAGAATCCGTCAGCAGAGCGATCTTTTTAGGCTCCATTCCTAGCTTCTCCTTGTCGTTCTCCGTGTCCTTCTCCTGCAAGCATGTCCAAACGATCTCATCTGGCACGCCTGACCATCTGATATGGTATCGTTACTACTATACCATACGCCCAGCAAAAAGCAATCATCAGATCTCCATCAGACCGTCTGACTCACCGGGGCGGTGATCTATTTTCACACAGTTGTTCTTTCCATCCCATCCGAATTGTGGTATCATGGTGCAAACGAACAGCGGCTTCAGCCGTGATGGACAGGAGGTCCCACATGATCATGCTCCATAACAGCGGCATATTCCTGGTGGACGGCGTGCCCCAGGAGTCTGCGCCTCTCTCCCCCGCCGAAGGACGGAAGAGGACCATGGCCTGGAACATCCTCCAGGCACACAACTGTTCCGGCGATCCGGAAGCGCTGAGCATCCGTTTCGATGCCATGGTGTCCCACGACATCACCTATGTGGGCATCATCCAACAGGCCCGCGCCTCCGGGATGAAAGAGTTCCCGATCCCCTACGCCCTCACCAACTGCCACAACAGTCTGTGTGCGGTGGGGGGCACCATCAATGAGGATGACCACGTGTTCGGCCTTTCCGCCGCCAAGAAGTATGGGGGCATCTATGTCCCGGCGAACCAGAGCGTCATCCACTCCTACGCCAGAGAACAGATGGCGCGCTGCGGCGCCATGATCTTGGGCTCCGACTCCCACACGCGTTATGGAGCGCTCGGCACCATGGCCGTGGGTGAGGGTGGACCAGAGCTTGCCAAACAGCTGCTCAAGGACACCTGGGACATCCGTTATCCCAAGGTGGTCCTGGTATATCTCACAGGTGCTCCCCGCCGGGGCGTCGGCCCCCACGATGTGGCCATCGCTCTGGTGAAGGCCACCTTCGCCTCCGGCTTCGTCAACAACTGCGTGTTGGAGTTCGCTGGGCCCGGCATCGCATCGCTGCCCATCGATTTCCGCAACGGCATCGATGTGATGACCACGGAGACCACCTGCCTCTCTTCGATCTGGGAGACCGATGCTGTGACTCAGGGCTTCTATGAGGCGCATCAGCGTCCCCAGGACTATCGCCCGCTGCATCCGGACGAGTTCGCCTGGTATGACAAGTACATCGAGGTCGATCTCTCCAAAGTCGAGCCGATGATCGCCTTGCCTTTCCACCCCTCTAACGCCTATACCATCCATGAGTTCCAGGCACACGCCGCTGATATCCTGGCTGCAGTGGAAGCGGATGCTCAGGCGCGCTATCCCAAAGCCCGCGTCAAGCTCACCGACAAGCTCCATGACGGCGGCGTCTGGGCGGACCAGGGCGTCATCGCCGGATGTGCGGGCGGGCTCTTCGACAACATCGATGAGGCGGCCGCTATCCTCAAGGGCGGCTCCTGCGGCAACGGGTACTTCTCTTTGGACGTGTATCCCACCAGCGTGCCCGTAAGTCTGGAGCTGACGCGGATCGGCGCCACGTCTGCTCTGCTGGAGAGCGGTGCAGTCATCAAGCCCAGCTTCTGCGGTCCCTGCTTCGGTGCAGGGGACGTGCCGGCCAACAACGGTCTCTCCCTGCGCCATACCACCCGGAACTTCCCCAACCGGGAGGGGTCCAAACCCGCCGAGGGACAATTCGCCGGGGTATGCCTCATGGATGCGCGGTCCATCGCCGCCACGGCTCTCAATGGCGGAAAGATCACCGCCGCCACGGATATCGACTATACGCCGGTACATCACGACTATCACTTCGACAAGGGCGTCTATGATCGACGGCTGTATTACGGCTTCGGCAAAGCGGACCCCAGCGTGGAACTGCGCCTGGGCCCCAACATCACCGACTGGCCCAAGATGCAGCCACTTGCAGAAAACCTGCTGGTAGAGCTGGCGGCGGTGCTGCGGGACGACGTCACCACCACGGATGAGCTCATCCCCTCCGGCGAGACCTCTTCTTACCGCTCCAACCCCCTGCGGCTGGCGGAGGCCACGCTCTCCCGCCGGGAGCCGGCCTATGTAGGCCGTGCCAAAGCCGTGGCGGCCATCGAGGCCCAGCGGCTGGCCGGTAAGGCGCCCGAAGCGCTCAAAGCCATGCTGGACCGGGTCGGCGACGGCAATGCCTTGATGGGAAACACGCAGTTCGGTTCCTGCGTGTTCGCCAACAAGCCCGGTGACGGCTCCGCCCGTGAGCAGGCGGCCTCCTGTCAAAAAGTCCTGGGCGGCTTCGCTAACATCTGCTATTCCTTCGCCACGAAGCGCTACCGCTCCAACTGTATCAACTGGGGCATCCTGCCCTTCACCCTCGACGAGGGGACGCCGTTCCCCTATGAGCCGGGAGACTGTGTGTTCGTGCCTGGCATTCGTTCCGCCATCGCATCGGGCTTGGAGGACATCCCTGCCAAGGTGATCCGTCGGGACGGCGGCGTAGAGGACCTGCTCCTCCACGTATGCGGCCTGACAGAGGAGGAGAGATCGATCATCCTGGATGGCTGTCTCATGAACCATTACGCCAGGCGTGTCGATGGATGATCCGTCCTTTTGGCGTCTCCCTGCTCTCTCTGCAAGGCCGTCTGTCCTATCGGCCAGGACAGAGGATACCACCGCATACACTTCGCGGTGAGAACGATCGGATTTAGGAGGTCCCCCTATGGATAAGATCCAAATGATGACGCCCATCGTAGAGATGGACGGCGACGAGATGACCCGCGTCCTCTGGGGCTGGATCAAGGAGCGTTTGATCCTCCCCTTCGTGGACCTGAAGACGGAATACTATGACCTAGGCCTGTTGCACCGGAACGAGACGCACGATCAGGTGACCATCGATGCCGCTAAGGCCACCGCACGGCTCGGCGTGGCGGTCAAGTGCGCCACCATCACCCCCAACAGGGCACGGATGGAGGAGTATCCGGAGCTGACGGAGATGTGGAAGTCCCCCAATGGCACCATCCGTGCCTATCTGGACGGCACAGCTTTCCGCACTCCCATCATCCTGCCCTGCATCAAGCCGGTGGTCAAGACCTGGGAGGCCCCCATCACCATCGCCCGGCACGCCTATGGTGACATGTACAAGGCCGTGGATATGGTGACGGAAGGTCCTGGCACCGCTACCTTGACCTTCCGGGGCGAGGATGGCCAGGAGAGATCCCTCACGGTCCAGACCGTGGACGGTCCCGCCGTGTGGCAGGGCCAGCACAACACAGAGAAGAGCATCCGCGCTTTCGCCCGCAGTTGCTTCCAGTACGCCATCAGCCAGAAGCAGGACCTGTGGTTCTCTACCAAGGATACCATCTCCAAGGTCTATGATGGCGAGTTCAAGCGGATCTTCGAGGAAGAGTATGCGAACACCTATCAGGCGGAATTCGAAAAACTGGGCCTCACCTATTTCTACACGCTCATCGACGATGCCGTGGCCCGCTGCATCCGTTCTAAGGGCGGGTTCATCTGGGCACTGAAGAACTATGACGGCGATGTGATGAGCGATATGGTGGCCACCGCTTTCGGTTCTCTCGCCATGATGACCTCCGTACTGGTCTCCCCTGACGGCACCATGGAGTTCGAGGCCAGCCACGGCACTGTCACTCGCCACTACTACAAATATCTGAAGGGCGAGAAGACGTCCACGAACCCCATCGCCACCATCTTCGCCTGGTCCGGCGCCCTCAAGCGCCGGGGCGAGCTGGATGGCTCTGCGGACTTGGTGCATTTTGGACGAGCCCTGGAAGAGGCTTCGCTGGGAACGCTCATGAGCGGCATCATGACCCGTGACCTCCTTCCCTTGGTGGAGCCCGGCTTCCAGGCCAGAGGTGTCACGAGCGAGGAGTTCCTGGATGCCATCGCCCAGCGCTTGGCCGCGCTGTTGGCATGAACGGACGCGCCCGCGTATCGATCGATACGCGGGCGCGTGTTTTTCCCAGGCGCTCTCTGGCAGCTGCCCGGTGCATACGTCGGCAAAGGCCTCACCGCAGGCCGGACAGGTCCGCCAGTTCTTGGGAGCTCCTGCTCTGATCCAAGTTCTGGAGCGCCGCCAGTGTCGAGAGCGTCGTCCCCAACTGGGTGAACAGCAGCGCCGTGCGGGTCAGCTCTTCCGTCGACATGCTCTTGGCCATGGCGATCGCTGCTGCATAGACGCCGGCGCTCCACTCGAAGGCGTCCATCCGGTCCCTCCTCTCTCGTCCCAGTCTATGAAAGACGCAGGAGAAACATAACGGGACGCTCCAGCCGCGGAGCTAGCAGGCCGGTGTCCAGCTGTCCAGAGAAATTTTCTCATCCCCATAGACAACCGAGCGATTTTGGCGTATACTTGCTGCAACCCTTTCTGATATCATTTCTATTTATGTTAAATATAAGTATTCTTGAGATCGAAGTCTATCCAGGAGGAGTGATCGCATGTCTGAGAGCTATGCTGGCAAGATCAACCGGAAGCTGTTGAAAAAGCGCCGTATCATCAACGCGGCCGCCGGACGGGAGCCGGCGGACCTGGTACTGAAAAACGCCACCTATGTGAACGTATTCTCCAACGAGCTCTGCCATGCCGACATCGCTGTGGCGGAAGGGCTGATCGTGGGCATGGGGCGATACTCCGGCACAGTGGAGGAGGACTGCACGGGGAAGATCGTGCTGCCAGGTCTCCTGGATGCTCATATCCATCTGGAAAGTTCCCTGGTCAGCCCAACGGAGTTCGTGAAGGCGGTGCTGCCCCATGGCACCACGACAGTCATCACAGACCCCCACGAGATCGCCAACGTCATGGGTACGGACGGCATCGAATACATGCTCCAGGCCACAGAGGGCCTGCCGGTGGACGTGCAGTTCATGCTGCCCTCCTGCGTGCCTGCCACACCTCTGGATGAGTCTGGAGCCATGCTGGACTATCGGGCCATCGACTCCTTCTACGACCACCCCCGCGTCCTGGGATTGGCCGAGATGATGAACTTCGTCGGCATCATCGCGGGCGATGACCAGCCAGTGGAGAAAATCGTGGCGGCTCAGGCCCACCACAAGAAGATCGACGGCCATGCCCCGGACTTGAAAGGCAACGATCTCAACGCCTACATCGCCGCCGGCGTCTATTCGGACCATGAGTGCCACGACCTGCAAGATGCCATCGCCAAACTGGAACGCGGCCAGTTCATCATGATCCGGGAGGGCACCGCCGCCCGCAACTTGGAGGCACTGGCTCCGCTGCTGTGCAGCAAATATGCCGAGCGGTGCATGTTCTGCACGGACGACAAGCACCCAAACGACCTCCTGGAAAAGGGCCATATCGACTATATCGTCAAACGCGCCATCAGTCTGGGCGTGGATCCCATCATCGCTGTGAAGGTGGCTTGCCACAACGCCGCCCGCTATTTCCTGCTCAACAATCGGGGCGCCATCGCACCGGGCTACCTGGGCGACTTCGTACTCGTTGACGATCTCCATGCGTTCAACATCGAAAAAGTGTTCAAGCGGGGCGTGTTGATGGTGGACCACGGTATCGTGCGGGACTTCCCCGCCCCAGCCATTGGGCCATACCTGACGGAGCGTGCCCACAGCACGTTCCATGTGGAGCATCTGACGGCGGAGGACTTCACGGAGTCCAGGCCTCGGGGCATCATCGGCATGGTGGATGGTGAGATCACCACCGTGGACGCCGGGTATGCAGACCGGATCGACGTGGAGAGAGACGTGCTGAAGATCGCCGTGGTGGAGCGTCACAAGAACACCCATCACATCGGCATCGGCTTCCTCCAGGGCTATGGTCTCAAGTCCGGTGCTGTAGCCACCTCTGTCTCCCATGACTCCCATAACATCATCGTGGTCGGCACCAGTGAAGAAGCCTGCGCTGCGGCGGCCGACCGGGTGGTGGAGCTGGGCGGCGGCATCGTGGTCTGGGATCGGGGCACCCCCGTGGCGGAGGTCCCCCTGGCCATTGCCGGCATCATGAGCGATGAGCCGCTGGTGACAGTGAACGAAAAGCTGGAGGCCGCCAAGGAGAAAGCCTATGCGCTGGGCGTCAATCAGGGCATCGACCCCTTCATGACCTTGGGCTTCATGGCTCTCCCGGTGATCCCCACCCTGCGGATCACCACGCGGGGCGTGTTCGATGTGGACCGGCAGAACTACGTGTGACATCGTACAGACGCACAAGGAAGCCGCTGCCGATCTGGCGGCGGCTTCCTTGCACCTCGGTGCCGTGGTGCGCAGTCCCACTCTCTGCCGCGGCTTCCACATCCTGCGCCTCCTCTGTAAAAGATATTCCTGCGCTGGCAGGTTTTGTGGGTTGTCTTGTCCCTCAGGACCCGGTATGCTCTTGGGTATATCCCTCAAGAGAAAGGAACCGACCTGATGAAACGAACTCTTTTATACGGCCTCCTGGCCGCTTCCCTCTCCCTGGGCCTCCTGATGCAGCCTGTCCAAGCCGCATCTGCCTCAGGCCGTCTAGTCCCTGTCCAGGTGGATGGCACCGTGCTGGGGACGGTCAATCACCTCAAGGACGGCGTCACCTACGTCCCCCTGCGGAACTTGCTGGACGCCTTCGGCGGTTGGAGCATCTATTGGGACAGCCAGCAGCAAGCAGCTGTCGCCACCGCCAAAGGATACCGCCTGACGGCCGACCCTGACACAGACACCGTAACGGTGAATGGCCGTACATATCCCGGCACCGTGTTCGTCGAACGCGGCCGGACCTATGTCCCGCTGCGGCTGGTAGCCACTGCCTGCGGCGGCGCGGTGGAATGGGACCCTTATCTGGGCGGGGCCGCAGTGACCTCCGCAAACGCGGAGCATGATGCTGTGGACCTGTACTGGCTCAGCCGCATCATCAGCGCCGAGAGCCAGGGCGAAGAGATGGAAGGGCAGATCGCAGTGGGCAATGTGGTGCTCAACCGCGTGGCATCCGAGGAGTTCCCCGGCACCATCCCCGCTGTGATCTTCGACCGCAAGCACGACATCCAGTTCACGCCCGTTTCCAACGGCACCATCTATCTGCCACCCGCCTCCAAGTCCGTGGAGGCTGCCAAACGGGTCCTGGATGGTGAGGAGACTGTGGGCGCGGCACTCTATTTCTATGCACCGGCCCTCTCCCAGGGGACGTGGATCAACGCCAACCGCACTTATTACACCACCATCGGCTGCCACCGGTTCTATCTGTGATCCCGGTCCTTCATTGACTTTTCCCTGGAGGAAGGATACAATAAAGGCATCAAACCTGTCACAAAGGAGCATGCCGCTATGCTGTTTTCCGGTCACCCCAGGACCCATTACCGAAATGCACCGGCCCACGAGGTCATCTGTCAGCTGCGTTTCCCCACGATCCTCTCCATCAACAACGCGGAACCTGCCGATCTCCAGGAGGCCATCCGTGATGCCTTCCCCCAGTACGCCCGGCGGCAAGACGTTGCGCCTCCCAAGATCACCGGTCTGGGCGGCCCCTCTCCCAAAGTTGAGCAGCAGCCTCCCGTCACCAATTATAACTTTCTCTCTGCGGACAACCAGTGGAAGCTCAACTTGACGAAGGATTTCATTGCCCTCTCCACCCTCCATTATCCCGGGTGGGAGGAGTTCGCCCGCCATCTGGACCGTCCTTTGGCGGCTTTCATCAAACTCTATAAGCCCGCGTTCTTCCAGCGGGTGGGCCTGCGGTACGTCAATATCTTCTCCCGTTCTCGTCTTGGACTGGAGGGGAGCAAATGGGCGGACCTCATCGCCCCAGCTTACACCGCGCCGCTCCAGGAGCCGGATGTCATCGAGGAGAACTTCCTCAACTGCGCCTGCGACCTGTTGTTCAAGCTGGATTCCAGCTGTCAGGCCAAGATCCATGCCGGCCCCGGCCGCGTGAAGAGCCATATCCAGGGCGCGCCCCAGGACCCCGAGGTGAAGTTCATCCTGGATATGGACTTGTCCATGGGCGGCAACGTGCCCTGTACGTTGGCTGCCGGCGCTATGGAGACGCTCCATGGTCACGCCGGACGGATTTTCGAGGGCGCCGTGACACAAACACTGCGCGCAGCGATGGATCCGGAGGATCCATAAGCGCCCTGTCCGATCGTCTAAGGCTGCGGAAGGCCCGGGCGGCACGATATCGCCGCCCGGGCCTTCTCCATTTATCCTCATCAGAGGCTCTCACAAGACGAGAGGGGACCGCCCTCACTGCGGAACGTGCAGTGGGGCGGTCCTTCTTTCAGCTCTCTTACTTGCTGATCGTGAACTCCACGGTCCCCATAGCGCCCGGAGCCACGGTGTAAGGTGCGAACACCACGACAGGCTCCCCTGCTTCATCCAGATAGAACTGCGTGGACTCGTCCACCGTGGTGAAGCCGCCCATGGAGGCGTCGAAGTACTGATCCGGATCCTCGGCGATCTGCGCCTGGATGCTCTCATTGCAGATCGAGACCCAGTCCTCGCCCAGCACGTCCGCCAGCGTCAGCTCCCGGCCGCTGGCCAGGTCCAGGTTGTAATAGGTCTGCTCCTGATAGGCGTTCGCGATAGAGACCGCGCTGTCCACCACGAAGGAGACGGTCGTATCCGTCTGAGATTTGATCTCATAGGTGACAGTGACCTTGTTGTCGTGCAGCGCCCACTCTTCCTCAGTACCGCCCGTGGCGAAGAAGGCCTCCTTGTAGTCCGCCACGATCTGTTCGCCCTCTGCGATCTTCTCGTCCACCAGCTTCTGGATCTCAGCGCTCACCTGCTCGGCCATATCGCCGCCGGTGACACCGGGCTGCTCCACTTCGACAGTGCGGTCAGCGTCCTGGTCCGTGAAGCTGCGGACCGTGAGCACCTGGAACAATCCGCCCAGTACCGGCACGTCCGCTGCCGCCGCAGCGAAGGTGGGGTTGAGGTTCAGCCCTGCGATCACCAGCGCAAGGCAGGCAGCTGTCGTGCAGGCGGTGCGTCTCCAGCGGCGAGCAGCCACAGCCTTGCGGCGCCGGGCTTTCCCCTCCTGGATCCCACTCTGGACCCGGTCTTGCAGTTCCTCAGGAACAGGGATGGAGTTGAATTCCTCTTTTGCCTGTTTGAATCCGTTCATCGTTCTTCCTCACTTTCTAATGCGATCCGTAATTTCTTCAATCCGGTATACAGCCGGGTCTTCACCGTGCTCAGCGGCCACCCAGTGACGGCGCTGATCTCCTTGAGAGACATTTCCTCATAGAACCGCAGCTTCACCACGGTCTGTATCTCGGGCGGCAGACCGTCGACCCGCTCTGCCAGAGAACCGTCAGCTGGCAGCGGATCTTCATAGCTGCCGGCGTCCAGCATCTCCGGCGGCACGAAGCTCACCCGCTTGCGTCTGCGGAGCATGTCTGTGCAGGTGTTGACTAAAATGCGGTAAAACCAGGTACGCATCGCGTCCGGCTCCTGAAGGCTATCCTGTTTCTCCAGTGCTCTGCAGACGGCGGTCTGCACCGCGTCCAGAGCCTCTTCCCTGTTATGCAGATAGCTGTATGCCAAGCGATAAGACCGCGCCTGCTCTTCCACAAGAAATGTAACGAGTCGTTCTTCCATCCACTGTGCCACGGCATAGGTTCCTTTCTCTCGGTTCTGTCCAATAGACGCAGGAGGCCCTCGAAAAGTTTGCGTCTGCCAAATTTTTTTCAGCTCCTCTATGATCCATGCGCGGAAAGAGGCCCGCACGCTTCCAAAAGCGTGCGGGCCTCGGACGTATCCTCAGCATCCTTCAGTCATATCGCAGCGCGTCGATGGGATTGAGCTTGGCGGCCTTGTTGGCCGGCAGGTATCCGAAAAGGATGCCGATGGCCACGCTGACACCAAAACTCACCGCTACGGCAGAGGTGGTCGGCGTAGCGCTGAAGGTCACATTGCTGCCCACCCCCATCTGCGACACTAGGACGCCGCCGATGAGGCCGCCCAAGACGGTCGCCACCAAACAGCCGAAGAGGATCCCCAGCAGACCGCCGATGGCGGAGGTGGTACCGGCTTCGATGATGAACTGCCAGCGGATGTCCCGCCGCTTGGCTCCCAAGGATTTGCGGATACCGATCTCCCGTGTCCGCTCTGTAACGGACACCAGCATGATGTTCATGATGCCGATACCGCCCACCAGCAGCGAGATGGCGGCGATGGCCACCAGCACCAGCATAGCCACGCCCATCATGGCGTTGATCATCTGGACCTGCTCGGCCATGGTCATGGTGTAATAGGCGTCCTCATCCTGATAAAAGTCGTAGAGGCAGCTGTCGATTGCCTGTTTGGCGGCGGCAGCGGTGTCCCGGCTGGTGGCGGTGAAGAGGTAGAGGTCCACGCTCCGGCTGCCCATGAGCCTGAGCGCGTTGTTATAGGAGATATATATCTGGTCGTCCCGGCCGCCTTCCTGGAGCGTGTCGCCGCTCTGCCGGAGGACGCCCACCACCGTATAGGGCACGCCGCCGATGCTGATCGTCTGGCCCAGGGCATCTCCGCCGAACGCATCCTGGGCAAGGTAAGCTCCCAGCACGCACACGTTCTGGCTCCGCTCCACATCGATGTATTGGATAAAGCGCCCTTCTTCCAGGGACTCTCCGTCCAGTGTGGCGCGCGTCTCCTGTTTGTACATGACCTCGCTGACGCCATAGATGGTGGTCCGCTCATAGACCGTACTGCCGCTGCGGACTTGTGCGCTGGTCGCGACATAGGGCGAGACGCCGGAGAGCACGTCCGAGCGCTGCTCCACCAGATCATACATCTCCTGCGGGTCCATGAGCATGGTCGTCCCGTCGCCCCGGCCGTAGATATAGGTCTGGACCAGATTGACGCCCATGCTCTCCACCTGCTGATCCACCATCTGCTGGAGGCCATTGCCGAGAGAGATGATCACGATGACCGCGCCCACGCCGATGATGATGCCCAGCATCGTGAGGAAAGCGCGCATCTTGCTGGTCCTGAGGGATTTGACGGCCAGCTTGAAATACTGTGTGAAGCTCATGCGCCCGCCTCCTCTCCGCTCTCCACAGGCTGGACCACAGCCTGTGGATCTCGGGCGTCTCCGTCGTAGATGATCTTGCCGTCCTGGAGGCGCACGATGCGCTTGGCCCGCACAGCGATGGAATTGTCGTGCGTGATGAGGACCACCGTGTCCCCATCGCGGTTGAGCTCCTGCAGGAAGCCCAGCACCTCTCTGCCCGTCCGGGAATCCAGCGCGCCGGTGGGCTCGTCGGCCAGGAGGACGGAAGGGCGGCCCGCCAGGGCCCGGGCGATGGACACCCGCTGCTGCTGGCCGCCGGAGAGCTGGCTGGGCAGGTGGCGGCGCTTGTCTGCCAAGCCCACTCGCTCCAGCGCCTCCACCGCCCGGTCATGGCGCTCTTCCGCGCCCACGCCTGCATACAGCAGCGGCAGCTCCACGTTCTCCTGCACGGTCAGTTTGGGGATCAGGTTGTACTGCTGGAAGATGAAGCCCAGCATCTTGTTGCGGATCTCCGCCTGCTGGTCATCTCCCATGGTGGACACGTCCACCCCGCCCAGGTGATAGGTGCCGGAGGTGGGGACATCCAGACAGCCGATGATGTTCATCGCTGTGGACTTCCCGGAGCCGGAAGAGCCCACGATCGCCACGAACTCTCCCTGGTCGATGGTGAGGCTCACACCGTCCAGCGCATGGAGGGACTCCTCGCCCATCTGGTATATCTTATAGACCTCTTTCAGCTCGATGAGATGCTCCAAGGTCATCAGCCTCCCATCACGGCTCCGGTCTGGTCAGCGATCAAGACCGTCTCGCCCTCCTCCAGTCCGGAGGTGATCTGGATGTACGTTTCGTCATTGATGCCCAGGCTCACAGGCCGCTCTTCGATCTTGGACGGATCCGCCACGGTGGCACCGTCTTCAGCCAGCGCGCCAGGCAGCGCCACCTGCACGGTATCGCCCCGGCTCACAGCTTCCACAGGCACGCAGACGGCGCCTTCCACGGTCTCGCCCAGGATACGGGCGGATACGTTCATGCCCGGCCGCAGGTCGCCATACTCCTGGAGCGTGATGGTGACGGGGTAGTTGGTGAAGCCGTTGGTCGTCGTACCGTTGACGCTCACCTTCTCGACCGTCCCGGTGAACGTCTGGCCCGGGAACGCAGCAGACGTGACTTCCACCGCCTGCCCGACCTGGACCTTCCCGATATTGAGCTCATCCACGTTCATCTCCATCTTCAGGCTGCTCAGATCATAGATGACCGCCAGCGTACCAGAAGATGCGCCGTCCACCTTGTCTCCGGCTTTGAACGTCTTCTCGATGACGGTGCCGCTGATGGGCGCTTCGATCGTGTAGTCATCCAACGAGTCCGCGGCTGTAGACGCGGACAGACGCGCAGACTCCAAGTTGAGTCTGGCTGTCTGGATATTGTCACGGATGGGATCTGAATCCACGGTGCACAGTACCTCTCCTTTGGTGACCGTACTGCCGGAGAGCTTGCTGAACCCACTGACCGAGCCGGAAGCGGCGGCGTATACCGTCGCGGAGGCGGGCATGGTGATGGACGCGGCCCCATAGCTGCTATAGCTGCCGATGACGGCCCGGGCCGTGTAAGCCGTGGAGACGATACCCGGGTTCTCCACTTTCACCCGGACAGAACAGGTCTGTCTGCCGTTGGAAGTGACTGTGGTCCCGTTGGAGACGGACGTGACCGTCCCCTGGACGGATCCATCGAAGTCCCCGATGAACACCGTGGCGCTCTGACCCACGTAGAACTGCTCCGGCGACACATAGGTGAACAGGAAATCGATGGTCAGATCTGTGCTGGTCACGATCTTGCACAGGGGGTCGCCTGCATTGACGCTGTCTCCGTCGTGGACATAGACCTCGTTGAGCACACCTGAGATGGTCGCAGTGGGATTCAGTGCATCCAGCGCCTGCTGATACGTCAGCTGGGCCTGCTCCACCGAGATACCCGCCCGCGCCACAGAGTCCTGTGCGCCGCTGCTGTCCAGCGTATAGAGGAGGGTGTCCTGGGACACCAGGTCTCCTTCTTCGAAGGGGGCGCTCTGGATGGTGCCAGAGATCAGCGTGGTCACGTTGTAGGCGTCCGCCGGCTCCAGAGTGGCACTGCCGGAGACGGATACCGTCAAGTCCTGCCGCATCACCTGTACTGGTATGTAACTGCTCCCGACGGCCATACCGTTCCCGCCCATACGGGACAGCCAGCCCACTGCCACAGCCACCACCACCGCCAGGATGAGGAGCATCCTCAGCCGCCGGCGGCCCTTCCCGCTTTTGGGCAGGTGCAGCTTCCGCTCCTTCTTGGGCGCCTCCGATACAGCGGGCCGGACGCTCGCTTCCTGTTCTTCTTTCATCAGTTCTTCTTTCATGACACACGTCTCCTTGCTCTCAGTGTTCTTCCGCTCTGGGGCCTTTGTCCTTGGCCATGCCCCGCCGCAAAACATCCAGCAGACTTGCCAGCCGCTCACGGGACGTCCCGGCTTCTTCCTCCTGGATGCCGCTATACACCAGCGGCCCCGTCAGAGACAGCAGCACTGCCAGGATGAGCGTCAAGTCCTGCTCCTGCCGCAAATCCAAGAGTTCCGGGTCCACCGATTGCCGCAGCCGGTCGAGGACACGCCCAGTATCCACCATCCCTAACAGCACGTTCTTCTGCATCCCGCTGTTCCGGCCGATGATGGCCGCCATCGCGCCCATCCCGCCAAGAGATCGGTCCTTCCGTTTCTCACGGGTGTAGTCGAACAGGCGCAGCAGCGCTGCGAAGATATCCCCTTTCTCCCGCAGCAGTGCTTCTTCCAGGACCATCATGAGCTGGTCCATATACCCTCGGAACAGATAGCGGAACAGGTCCTCTTTGTCTTGGAAATACATGTAGAAGCTGCCCCGGGGGATGCCCGCGTCCTGGATGATCTGGTTGAGCGAGGCCTCATTATAGGGCCTCGCGGAAAACTCCCGGGTCGCTGCGTCCATGAGCCGCTCCTGCTTTTCCGCGGGCAGGTTCAAAAATGTACTGGTCGGCATCTCATCCATCCTCTTTTCTCTAAACGAGATCCAGCCGCCGTTTTCTTCAGCTTCTGGCCATCTTCCGTCCCACATGTGGTCTTGTGTCGGGATCCCCAGCTGGAAAAATTATACGACAACTTGTCAGGTATCATACCTGACAAGTTGTCGTATTTCAAGATCCTCTAAAAAAGATTCACAGATCCTTCACACTTTTTCTGTTTCTGGCAATTCGTACAAGGGAACGCTCCTGTCATAGGATCGGGCCCGGTACGTGACAGAGGCGATCGGGCGGCCGGATACGCCGTAGCGGGGAAGATAACCGAAGAGATCCACATAAGAGAGCAGATCGTCCCGCTCCTGCTCCATGGCTGCCAGCAGACAGGCGGCGGCCCGGGCATCATCCACCGCCCGGTGGCTATTCACCACTCGTCCATCCAGGTCATAGGCTGCGATGGCGTCACAGAGCTTGTGTGGATAGTCCCGCCGGTCCCGGTACACGGTCAACGCATCCAGGAAATGGGGCGGCCCCAGGACGTCGGCCCGCCCCTGGCTGCGCAGCAAATAATAGAGGAAGTTCAGGTCGAACTGGGCGTTATATGCCACCAGGAGCGGCCGTTCCGCCCCGTCCAGCAACCGGCAGAAGTCCGCCACTGCGGCCTCCTTCCCGACGCCTTCATCGCGAAGCTGTGCGTCTGTGATGCCGGTCAGTCCTGTGATGAAGGGCGGAAGAGATCGTCCTGGAGACAGCTGGATCAGCACATCCATGTTCGCCGTCTCTCCCTCCGCCGTCAGGCACAGGGCCCCCAGTTCGATAATCTCGTCCCGGCGCGGATCGATCCCAGTGGTCTCTGTATCGAAGACGACGATCCGGTCGAACCGGCTCATCAGGCTCCCAATCATATCGCTCTCCTCCTCTGTCTCTCGTTTCTCTCTAGCATACTGCCTATCTCACAGGACCGTCAAGCAGGTCATCCTCTCTCGGCCGCGGCGTCATCCCATCGCTCCCACCGGCCCTGTCCCGCCTCCCGCAGGAACGGGCTGGTGCCCCTCAGCGTCCAGCAGATGCCTTGCCTATCCTGTTCCGGCCTTTCAATATCTGTCATATTCTGTCTTTTTTAGTCAGATCCGCACATTTTGTTGGAATTTGTCGTATGCTGGGACCAGGAGAACACCAGGAAGGAGGACTGGAAATGGATGCGATCGAACGAGCGATCGCTCGGATCAGCGGCAGATGCGGTAAGTCCTGCTATCGTGTCTTACACTGGGCCGTCCTATCGGCCCGCGACCAATTCCCCGGGGAGCTCTCGATGTGCCGTGTCTACCAGGATACCGCCCGGCGCTGCGGGAAAAGTGAGCGGGCGGTCTGCAAGGCGCTTTCTCGTGCCACGAAGGACGCCTGGGAATATGGGAGCCGCACGGAGATGCAGCAGCTCCTTGGACACGAGCTCTATGAGAAACCCTCTCCCAAGGACCTGATCACCGCTTTATGCCAGTTTGCAGGTCCATCTGTCCCACAGGTGGCCTATGCGGTATATTGGTCAGAATCCAGTACACAGTACGGCATCTGGGGCCGCGCTGCCGAAACCGGCGCCTATTTCGTGGCCGCGCCCTCCTTTGAGGCCCGCGAAGCTGCAGAGCAGTTCGCGGAAAGGCTGAACCAGGAGCAGATGCCCATCGAGCGGTGCGTGACGCTCTTCCTATCCGGGAAGGCCCCGGCGCCCCTGCACTGACGATGATCGTCAGCGATCTGCCGGACAGAAGGCCCCTCTCTCCTGTGAGAGAGGGGCCTTCTATACAAGAAGACGCTCCGTCACGCGTGCGTCCTATCGGATGTCCTCACTGCTCCGAGATGCTCTCGTTGGCCGCGATGATCTTCTTGAGCTTCGCGAATCCCACGAAGGACAAGATCACTTCGACGATCACGAACATGAAATACATGGGGAACAAGAACATCGCGACCGCATACAATATCCCGCCCACCAGCGCGAATGCCCGGTGGTTCATCGCCCAGCCAAGGATATTGAAGATGACTGCCAGTCCCGTGCAGATCAGGTGGGGGAATACCAGCGCCGTAGCCAGACCGGCTCCCACGGCTTCCGCCCCCCCTGCCGCCGAGGCGTTGGCGCCGCTCCAGTAGGAGATGCTGTACAGGATGTAGAGCACCCCTATGATCGCAGAGATCAGCAAAAGTACGCTTCTTTTCTTCTTCGTTTTCATTTCCATTCTCCTCTCTCATATTGACTGCCCCAGGCAGTCGGAACACGACATCAGAAGGTCTGAAGGCCGCCAAGGAGGCGCGTCCCTGTCTATATAAAGAGCCCCCTCCATATGGACGGTGCAGAGACGTCGGCCCCTTCGCTCCGGCAGTTGACTCCGCTCGTGATCCGGGTTACAATCATGGAAGAGCGTATCTCTCAAATCGTCCAGTCGGAGCCTATCGTCTTGGCGGTACAGTGACCCGCATGTATTATAGACCGCCTCGTCCAATATTGCAATATCATAGGTCCCGGATCTGACCGCTGTGGGAGATACCGATCCGCCCCCTGACGGAAAATTAGGAGGAAGAACGATGAAAAGAACTCTGTCCCTGATCACAGCCTGTGCGCTGTGCCTGGCCCTCGCCGCGTGCGGAAGCAGCCGGGAATCCGCTGAGACCGTCGTCAGCAAGGCCATCGAGGCGTTCCAGTCTGCCGATCAAGCGGCGATCGCATCCTATTGGGGCGGCGAGCTCCAGGAAAGTCCCGACATCGACGCCGATGCGGAGACGAGCGAGTCTGATCAGCAGATCATGGCAGCGATCGCCAAGAACCTGACGTACACGATCACCAGCTCGGAAGAGGATGAGGAGGCCGGGACGGCAGTCGTCTCTGTCGACTTCACCAACATCGACATGGCCCAGGTGATGGTGCAGTACATCAGCGAACTGTTCTCCGTGTCCATGGAGTATGCGTTCCTCCCGGAAGATCAGCAGCCTACTGACGAGGAATTGGAGCAGATCTATCTGGACACGATGACCTCGGTCATGGAGGAAAATGCCGATAACACCGTGACGAACTCCGTCGATATCCATCTGACCTTGGTGGATGATGCCTGGACGATCGATTCGGACAACGCCGTCGTAGACGCGATGGTCGGCGGTCTGTTCTCCTTCGCGACCTCTTCGGAAGACCCCGTCGATCCCTGAAGGGACCGGCTCCCCTGAAAACGAACGGGTGGCAGACACGGCCGTGTCTGCCACCCGTTCCATCTTAGAAGCCGCGTCCTGTCCGCGCCGTTCTCTCCCTACAGGAACCTCCCCGTGACACTGTCCGCGTTCCCCGCAATCTGAGAAGGCGTCCCGGTGGCTACGATCCTGCCGCCCTCTTCACCGCCGCCCGGGCCCATATCGATGATATAGTCAGCATTCCGGATCACATCCAGGTCATGTTCGATCACCACGACCGTCGCGCCGTTGGCGATGAGGGTCTGGAACACGCCCAGCAGCGTCTGTACATCCAGCGGATGGAGCCCGATGGTCGGCTCATCGAACACGAAGATCGTGTCCGACTGTCCTCTGCCCATCTCGCTGGCCAGTTTCAGGCGCTGCGCCTCTCCACCGGAAAGGCTCGGCGTCGCCTCTCCCAGAGTCAGATAGCCCAGGCCCAGGTCCCGCAGCACTTGCAGGCGCTGCCGGACGAGCCGCATATCCGCGCAGGCGTCCAATGCCGTGTCGATGTCCATGGCCATCAGCTCCGGGAGGGAATAGGCCTTCCCTCCGCGCCCTTGGCAGCGCACTTTTCCTGCATCCTTCGCATATCGGGAACCGCGGCAGTCCGGGCAGGATATCTCCACGTCTGGCAGGAACTGCACGTCGAGACTGATGACGCCCGTCCCGTCACAGGTCGGGCAACGCAGCCTGCCGGTATTGTAGGAGAGGTCCCCTGCCTTGATGCCAAGCCGCTTGGCATCCGGCGACTTGGCATAGAGCTTGCGCAGCTCGTCATGTACGTTCGCATATGTCGCCACAGTGGAGCGGACATTGATGCCGATGGGCGTAGCATCGATCAGCTTGATCCGGCTGATGCCCTCCGCGCTGACACAGCGGACATGCTCCGGCAGTCCCGTGCCCGCGATGGCAGCCTCCAACCCAGGGATCAGGCTCTCTAGGATCAGTGTCGTCTTCCCAGAGCCGGACACACCTGTCACGACGGTCAGTCTCCCCTTCGGGATATCCACCGTGAGAGGCTTGACGGTATGGATGGCCGCGGTGGAGAGGTGGATCCTCCCGGCGTCGAACATCCTCTCCTCTTCCGTACACTGCCGGACCCTGCTCGTCCGGTCTCCGGAGAGGAACGGGCCGATCAGAGAACTGGTGTCTCCCGCGAGATCTGCCACGGTCCCTTGCGCAACGACACGGCCGCCGGCCGTGCCAGCCCCCGGGCCCATCTCGATAATCTGATCCGCCTCCGCCAGGACCTGGGTATCGTGATCGATCAGCAGCACGGAATTCCCGTCCGCCACCAGGTCGTGCATGACTGCGGTCAGCCCCACGATATTGGAGGGATGGAGCCCGATGGAAGGCTCATCCAGCACATATAGGACACCGGTGGTCCGGTTGCGCACTGCGCGGGCCAGCTGCATCCGCTGACGCTCCCCTGTGGAGAGCGTGGATGCGGCACGGTCCAGAGCAAGGTATCCCAGGCCCAGCTCTATCAGCCGCTCCGCCGCTGTCTGGAACGACGCGCAGATGCTCTTAGCCATGGGGCGCATCTCTTCCGGCAGGGAATCCGGCACGCCGCTCACCCATCTGCTCAGCGCGGACAGCGTCATCTGACACGCCTCATCCAAACCGATCCCCCGCAGCTTCGGCCCCCTGGCCGCCTCTGATAGACGTGTCCCGCCGCAATCCGGGCACACAGCCTCCTTCAAGAATCTCTCCACCCGCTTCATGCCCTTTTCGTCCTTGACCTTCGCCAGTGCGTTCTCCACAGTATAGACTGCGTTGAAATAGGTGAAGTCCAGCTCTCCAGCCTGCCCGGTGTTCTTGGATCGATAGAAGATATGCTTTTTCACAGCGGGCCCATCATAGACGATGTCCTTTTCTCGATCTGTCAGGTCTCGGAACGGCACATCCGTCCGCACGCCCATCTCTCTGCAGACATCCACCATCAGCGACCACATCAGAGCGTTCCAGGGCGCCACCGCACCCTCTTCTATGGTCAAAGAACTGTCTGGGACGAGCGTCGCCCGGTCGACGGTACGGACGATGCCGGTCCCGCCGCAGGTGCGGCAGGCGCCTTGGCTGTTGAACGCCAGCTCCTCGGCGCCTGGCGGTGAGAACGTCTCCCCGCAGATGGGGCAAGTCAGCTCCTGCCCCGCTGCCACAGCCAGTGTAGGCGGCAGATAGTGTCCATTCGGACAACGGTGGCTGGCGAGCCGGGAAAACATCAGTCTGAGGTTGTTCAGCAGCTCTGTCCCGGTGCCGAACGTGCTTCGAATGCCGGGCACACCGGGCCGCTGGTGCAGCGCCAGCGCTGCCGGGACATACAGCACCTCGTCCACATCCGCCTTCGCCGCCTGCGTCATGCGCCTGCGGGTATAGGTCGATAGCGCGTCGAGGTACCGGCGGGACCCCTCGGCGTAGAGGACGCCCAACGCCAGAGACGATTTGCCGGAACCTGATACACCGGCGATGCCCACGATCTCGTTCAGCGGGACATCGACATCGACGTCCTTCAGATTATGTACACGCGCGCCTCGGATCTGTATCGCCTTCGGCGCACCTGTCCTCTCCCTCATGTCTGCATGCTCCTCTCCTCTTCTGCCTGCTGCAGAGCCTGTCTTCCAGCAAGATCCTTCACGCCCGCTCTGTCCGCAGCTCTTCCAAAAAGTCCAGAGCGGTGGGGACAGGGCGTGTGAAACACCTTCGTTATACCAGAAAGTGCTCCATTTGTGAAGTCCCGTGTCTTTCTGAAGGATGCATATCCTGTGGGATGGCAGGTGTCCGAAGTCCGGGGGCGAGGTACAGAGGGAAAACGCCCCCTCCGAGACCTCGTATCGTCTCAGCGGGGGCATTATTGGTTGACCTCGTGGCCACTCCAGCACGTCCGGGCCGTCTCCGAAAAAGCAGATAGCCGCTTCATGCCCATCCAGTTCGAATGGTCCAGACAGGTGACCATGACTGTCCCGAACTTTGACGGTGCTCCACTCAAAGGGAGCTCTGCACCGCACACTTAGGAAGCGCTGGCCGGGGCCGGACGCCAAACCGCCCCTGCGCACCACAAACTGCGGGCAGCTGCCAAGACCTTGGAGGAAAAAACGGCCCCGCTCGATCACCTCCCTGCAACGCTGGAAAGGAGACCTCACAATGATCCAAGGCAGCTGCAAAGGTCAAGCGTTCCTGACCCAGAAGACGGGATCTGCCGCACCAGACGATCTGCAAGTGGCCGCCGGCCTGCTGGAGACACTCGCGCACCGCAAAGACTGCTACGCGGGAACCGGCGTATGAAAATGCGTATCTTTGCGGATCCAGACGCTAAATGCATAATGCTAAAAACCGGCATTTTTCAAGGGGTCACTTGAATATTCGTCCATCCACCGACAGTTTTTTATTGCAGAAAACGCCCGTCAGAGAACGGATGGTTGCACTTCGGAATGGGAAAGAGCAAGGAACGCCTTCCCATATCGATCTGGATATCCAGCAGGGAGAATGTGTTGTCCTTACAGATGAGCCGACAGCAGATCTGGATGCTGGCGCGATCGATACTTTACGCCAACAGATCCTCCAGATCGAAAAAAAGAAGGACGGACGGTCGTTATTGCTCAACACCGACTGTATTTCCTGGTGGATCTGATCGACCGCGCGATCTTCATTCAAAAGGGGAAGATCGTTCAGATATTTCTCAGGAAGGGATTTCACAACCTCTCGGATGAACAGCGTATCAGGATGGGGCTTAGAAGGCTTGTCCATCCTGTGCTGGATCTGCCTCCTGCCGACCCGCCAGGAGCGCAGGAAGGCTTATCCGTAGAAAATCTTTTTGCTGTGCTTTTGATAAGCAGCCGGTATTCAGCGGTCTTGGCTTTCCTGCAAAACGGGGCGAAGTGTCGGGAATTGTCGGTCATAACAGCGCAGGAAAAACGACGCTGACGCGCTGCCTGTGCGGGCTTTTGAAAGAAGTGCATGGAACGGTCCGGCTGGACGGGCAAACACTGAGAGCAAAACAGCGTAATAAGGCCAGCTTCTGTGTCATGCAGGATGTGGACCATCAGCTTTTTCAGACGGCGTATGGAACGAATGTGAACTGGCGCAGCCGGATCGTCCACCGGAGCGGATCGAAGAAATCCTCAGGTCTTTTGATCTGCTGGATTTCAAAGACCGCCATCCGATGGTCTTGTCAGGAGATCAGAAACAATGCCTTGCGGTGGCAACCGCTATTCTTTGTGATAAAGATGTACTTGTCTTTGACGAGCCTACCAGAGGCCTGGACTATCACCGTGTGCTGGAAGTGAGCAATATGATCGGCAAGTTGAATGATGAAAATAAAGCCATCATCTTTGTTTCCCATGATTTTGAGTTTTTGGGCCCGACTTGCGATGTAAGATCATCCTGGGCAGTATCTATTCTACGTCTTCCGACTTGATGCCCACCCAAGCCAGATATGTTTTCTGCTCCCCATCCTGCTCTCCAAGGTAAACGCCCACGCCAAACTCGTCGATCAGATATTCTTCCCCTTCGTAGTCCCGCATATAGGCAAAATCCTTATACCATTCGTCATAAAACTCTTCCTGGAGTGCCTCCAGCGTCCTTCCCTGGCCCAGTTTCTGATAGCTGATCTCATAGGGATATCCCGCCTCATCGATCGCTGTATTGCCGTTTGTTCCATCGGGCCGTGTTCCGCCAAAATGCTCCTCCAGCTCCTGCGCCCGAACACGGGCCACTCTGACCAGCTCCTCGGATACTCGTATTTCCTCTAGGCCTGCATTTTCACGCATCTCATTGATCGCGTCCGCTGCCTCATATGTACATACCAGCCCCTTGGCCACGGAATTTTCGTAGTTTGTCACCATCAGGGTGATGTCCCGTTCGGTGGTCTCTTCCAAAAACTCCCGACTGAATCCACATTCCTCTGGAACATGTATCATCGTGATGTCCTCTGACCGCGAGGCGGCTTTGTCCTGGATGTGGGTAACCGGATAATCGCCATATTGGGCCGGGATCGTGACATCAGAAATACCAGGCGAGATATCCAGCAACACAAAGGTGTCCCGGTCTGTCTGCCCAAAAATCAGGTCCTCATAGACCCATGTGTTCTTCAACGCACCGTCCCCCGTGTCCTGGCCGCTCACGAAGACCAGATAGTCCTCCTCAATGGATCGGGCGATCTCCGCCTCCGCTCCAACCTGTATGGCCCGCAACTCCTCACAGCCGTCAAACAGGCCCTGGGGGATCCGGGCAACTGTGTCCGGGAGATGGATCCCCCAGAAACCGTTGTCCTGAAACGCCTCATCCGCTATCTCCCGAACAGGATAAGTCCCTATGATTCCTGGAACTCTCAGATTGTTCTCCTCCTCAGGAGCGGCATAATCTGTAATGCAGACATACCGATCCTCCCCCGTACCCTTTAATTCATAGGTGTATCCGTTGTCAGTTGTTCCAACTGTATTGCTGGCAGTTCCAAGGCTGGCCAGCAAGTATTTGGGGGAGCCGTCCTCATAAGTATCCACCCCAACAGAGCAGCCGATCCGGTCATAGGGAATGTCCGCGTCCGCCCATACTTCCGCCAAAGCAGGAATATACTCCTCCTCCATCTTTTCCCTGTCGGCTGTATGACCCTGAGCACTGTTCCAAAAAGTATAGGGGATCCCTGCCTCATCCAGAATCGTTTGAACCATCTTTCCGTTGGGCCGTTCCGTGTCAGACCACAACTCAGATAATTCTGACCCCCTAGTCCGGGCCGCCATGGTCAGCTCCAAGTCGGGCGTAATGACAGTGGAACTTTCATTCTCTGCCCGCAGGCGGTTCACCTCCCGGGCCTGTTCCACCGTGATGATCCAATCGCTGGTCAGGCACTCCTCCGGGTAAGTAAACTCAGGCAAACCCAGCAATCGGTCCAGCAGCTCTGCGTCAAAGGCAGCGCTGGGACCCAGCGTAACGCACTTCAGACCGGAGACTCCCTCCAAGGCCTCAGTCCGGAGGTAGATGCCTTGGTACTCTTCTTCCAAGCCCGTCAGATCCAGCACCTCCATTCCATCCGGTACTCTGGTCACCACGGCATAATTCAGATCGGTGACGGCGTACTGGACACCCCCGTCTGTCTCTTCTGCCTTTCCGAGAACTCCCATCCCCGGCACCTCATCTCTTTCTCCACAGCCTGCCAACGTCAAGAAAACACTACCCATCAGGAACGCCAAGGCAGCCTGCCGCATCCGCCCCCTCTTCTTCATATTCTCTCACCTCATCCAAATTTTTCAGTCCGCTTCTCCCGCAATGCCTCCACAGACACAGACACCAAAGATGGCCGATTCTCCCTCATATTCTCCATAGCAGAGACCCATTCCAATCAGGTCGGCCGTCCCCACGCCATCTATTTCATAGTCGGAATACGTTTCGGCAAATTGCGAAATTAGATTGCTCTCGATGGCCGTCTCCGTCCGAATCCCCTGATAACTCTCACTGATTTGATAGGTATTCCCATACAGACTTTCAAGCCACGGAATATCATTGCTATCCAAGACGCTGATCCAGCTGCTGCCATCCGGGCGTTGATGTCCGGAGCGCTGCTCCTCGGTCACTTCATTCATATCCTGCGCCCGCACATAGGCCATCTGTGTCAAAGTCATGTTCAGGGCCACGGGAGCAAGGCCGGTCTCAGCCCGCTCCTGATTGATTCGCTCCATGAGCACAAGTGTCCAGCGCACGGCATCCGTCATGGACCCCGCCTGGAATACAAGGTCCCGCTCTTCGGACTCCATCAGCTCGGTCAGGAGTTCCGGCGCGACCGCACACCAATTCGGAACCACCAGCTGCCGCAGGTCGGGCGCTTTCTCCAAAGCAGTCTCATGGATATAGGCAACAGGCCGGCCATAGACCGATTCCGGCACGGTAAAGTTCTCCACGCCGGCCGGGACCGCCAGCAGCACACATCCCATCCAGCTCACAGGATAGTTCAAAGGGTAACCGTATACCGCTCCCTCTTGGGCCAGGAAGACAAATAGAGGTAGAGGGTCCTCCAGATCGTCCACCATTGGCCCGCCATGTGTAAGGACCCGGCATTGCTCCGGCAGTTCCAGTTCAGCCAACTCATCCGGATGGTAGTCCGTTATAACCACCCTCAGGTTATTACAACCATCAAAAAGGTCCCGGGGCACTTCATAATTTTTGCTTTGGAAGTTCACACAGATCAGTTCCGAATGATTCCGGAAGGCATCGTCCCGAATTTTCACAACTGGTCTTCCCATGATCTCATATGGAATATTGATGTACTGAGCGTCCTCATCACAGCCGGTGATGTGGAGTTCACCGTCCACCTCCTCATAGTGCAGTCCCTCAACGGTCTTCCCCGGGTCCTCCGGAAGAACGCATATCTGGACATATACACGCCGGTCTTGGCCGTCAAAGGTTCCATTCTGGACCGCGAGCCCTATCTGCGAAAACGTAACGCCCTCATACTCATAGAAGACCTTTAATGCCGCTGCGTACAGAGAAGTCTGGAATCTCTCTGCTGTCTCTCCACCGCCCTGCGAGGTCAGCTGGTAGGCATACGGGATACCCATATCCTGCAGAATGGAGGACCCTCTCCGCCCATCTGGCCTTGTATTGATATCATAAAGCTCCCTCAGTTCACTCATGCGGGCTCTGGCCGCTTGGCACAGGCGCAGGGAAGGGGTGATTTCCCGGCGAAGTCCTTCTCCCGCCCGCTTGCTGTTGATTTCCTCCACCTGTTCCAAAGTCAGCGCCCAGTCACTCCCAAGGGAATCTTCCGGGCAGATAAACTCTGACAGGCTTTCCAGCTGCTCCGCCAAAACAGGTGCGTAAACAGTTTTTTGCCCAATGGACAAGGAGGCCAGCCGTCCCGCCTGATCCAATGCGCTGCTCTCCAGGTAGACCCCCTCGTAATCCGCCTCAAAGCTCGACAGATCCACCTTCTCCCGATTTGGGAGCTCAAAAATAACAGCGTAATTCTGATCTGTCACTGCATACACCATACCATCTGTTCTTCTGGTCTCCTCCGAAGTTCCAAGGCCAAGCCCCTCATCCACATGGTACTCCTTCCCCCCGCAGCCCGACAGCCCCAAAAACAGCCATACCATCAACAGGATAGTTGCCAAGCCGGGCAGGCGCCGCACTTTCCCCATCATCCTTCTCTCTCCTTTCGCAGCATAACGTTTCCCCGTCTTCTCTGCGTCATCCTTTTGTGGCTAAAAATGAAACCCCACCCAGTGGTAAGTATCTCAGGCGCTGCCCATTTCTTCCATGAGTTCCTTGGCATCCACCTCAAACCTTTCCCACCCCTCTTCCGTTTCTCCGGAGTTAAAGCGAACGGTGAGCCAAGCAACTTCTTCCATGACGGACTCCTGCCACATTGAGCGAGCATCCTCTTCCTCATTCCCTGCTCCCCAATCCATCTCATATGTACGCCCTCGGAAAATAGCCGTACCAGTCATTTGCTCCCCCGCTGCTCCGACACCGCTGTATGGGATCAGCGTATAGCTCTTCAAGATGTTTCCGTCATCTCCCCGGTGTATCAATACAGTGACCTTACCCCGGATTTGGAAGTCCTCCGAAAGGTTTGCCTCATCTTTTAAAGTCTCCGCATTTTCCTGGGCCATCCACTGCACTTCCATCCGAGCCTCTCTTCGAATAGAAACACCCAAGACCAGCTTCCAAATAAAAAGAATGACAAGCAGACCAGCGAAGCAAAGACAGAAAATGCGGATCACCTCCCATCTGTCAATACGGGGCTTTTCCTTTCCTCTTTGCATGAGCCCACTCCACCTCCCGTTCTCTCCAATCACCGTTTGCTTTTTGCATATATTTTGCTATTACAACTTTGATAATTATAGTAATTATATTACATCCCTTCCTTATCTTCAAGATGTCCCTTAAAACGCACAGACAGGGCTTGAATATTCGTCCATCCACCGACAGTTTTTTATCATTGAAAAGTTAACTATCCATTACGTTATCCGTCTTTTATAAAAGCCATATTATGGCTGTGATAACGATAGTGGTCACTGTACTGGCCGTCCCAGATATCCTCACCATGTTTTCATTTAGAAAAATATCTCCAACATATTTGCTCACTTTTGTTCATCATTCATCCAGCAACTTTGCGGGATCGATCGTTCCTTGCGTCATGCTGCTCTTACCATTATTTTTATGCCATATAGCAGTTAGGAGGCTCGAGCAGATCGATATCGCATCGATCACACAATAGGATAGGGAGTAACACGATGGGATCTTCTTAAGGGATAGGATGGACGAGCATCCTCTGCGATGCCTAGAGGAGCGATCGGCCCAGCCCCTTATCGAGTGGCTTTATATGCCTTGCGGGCCATGATCGTGGCAGTTTGTCAGATGGTTTCCTGCCTTGATGTATGAAAACGGCCGTGTGGTCCACCTTGCCTGGAATGGGACAGATAGAGAAGTTGAAGCGATCCCTCAACGCGAGGATATAGAACAGGAGGACGAATATGAGTTTAAAAGCCCCGAAAGGTATTGGATATCTTTTTGATCGTTTTCCTGATTCTAGCGGTCGGATTTTTTATCAGCTTCCTTTGGTAAGGCCATGGCTGAGGCAAGTTCTTCACTGACCGCTCCGGCGATACCCGTCCGGATATCATAAAGGCCATCGATATAAAATCGATGCGATGATCCTGGATACGGACAGGCTTACGGCGTCGCTATGACAGTACCCATAGTACATGTTAGCCATATGCCCTATCGGAGCTCTATGGTCCTGACTTTGACTAAGCCCCCGGCTGAGCCGGGGGGCTTAGTTGTCAGACGCTGGAACAGCCAGGAAAAGCTTGGAACGTCAGTGGCCAGCCCTGTTCCAGGAACTCTGGGAGACCGGGCGGATCAGTGGATCCTCTCCGGCCTCTCCCCCACCATGCTCCAACTGTCCTCTGACCGCTGCGATGCTGTCCACTGGCCGGGCGCAGGCACCATTTTGGCAGAGATAGTATCGGACACCCGTTTCCGGGATGGGATAGGTCCGTGTGAAGGGGGCAAGTCCGTCCAGCGCTTGCGCCGTATCCGGTGTTTTCACCAGCACCGTCAGTCCAGGCCAGGAGGCCTCCCGCAGGAAGGCAGATAGTTCCTCTGGGACTGTCTGAGCGGTGCAGACCAGCTCCGCCGACGGCCACAGCTCTTCCAAGAACACCAGCATGGTGAAACCATATCCAGCCGGGTATCCCCGGATAGCTCCCGCCAGATAGCTCAGCTGCAGGTCGGCAACGGTCCGCCAGCGGGTCTCCCCGGTGAGGCGGGCCAGACGTGAGAGGACCAGAGCCGCCACCGCGTTGCCCGATGGCATCGCCCCGTCATAGACTTCTTTCGTCCGGGTGATGAGCTGCTCTCCATCTGAGGCATAGGGATAGTATCCGCCGTCTTCCCTATCGAAGAATCGTTCCAGCAGCTGCTCCATCAAGCGTTGGGCCTCTTCCAGATACATAGGCCGGAACGTCACGCTGTAGAGCTCCAGCAGGCCCCAGGCGCAGAACGCGTGGTCATCCAGTTTCGCGGGATGGGCCGCTCGCCCCTCCCGCCACCGGGCCAGCAGTCGGCCATCCCCATCGGTGAGGTCTTTTTTTACGAACTCCGCTGCTCGTACGGCAGCATCCAGATACCGCGGCTCACCCAACGCCAGTCCCGCTCGGGCCATGGCCGCGATCATCAAGCCGTTCCATGCGGCAAGCACCTTATCGTCCTTATGGAGCAGGGTCCTGCGCAGACGGTAGGCATACACGTTCTCCCGTAAGCACCGGATGCGCTCCGGCTCCTGCTCGATCTGCTCCTGAGCGATGAGCGAGAGGACGGTTTTTCCCTCGAAGTTTCCTGCGCCGGTCACTCCGTACCAGCGGCAAAACACCTCCGCATCCTCGGGTCCCAGCAGATCTCGCAGCTCACTGGCTGTGAACACATAGTACTTCCCCTCCACGCCCTCGCTGTCCGCATCCTGTCCGCAGTAAAAGCCGCCCTGGGGATCGGTCAGCTCCCGAAGGACATAGTCCAGTGTGCGGCGGACGATCTCCCTGTAGAGAGGCCGCCGGGTCAGCTGATAGGCTTCCGTATAAGCCAGAGCCAGCAGGGCGTTGTCGTAGAGCATCTTTTCAAAATGAGGAATGAGCCACATCTCATCGGTGGAGTACCGGGCAAACCCACCGCCCACGTGGTCGAACAGGCCGCCCCGGTACATCCCTTCCAGCGTCTTCTCCGCCATGGCACGGGCATGGGCGTCCCCGGTACGTTTGGCATACCGAAGCAGGAAGATCAAGTCATGAGGCGTAGGGAATTTGGGGGCATCCCCAAAGCCGCCCCAACGGGGATTGAATCTGTGCGCGTAGAGGTCGACCGCCCGGCGCACCAGTCCCCGGTCAGGTGATCCGGCGTCTGTGTCCTCCGGACTTTTGAGATGGGCGGTCAGCTCCTCTCCGGCGGCAAGCAGGCTGCCCCGATCCTCCCGCCACAGCTGTGCCGCTTGGTGCAGCAGCGACAACAGCGCCTGTTTCGGAAGATAGGTCCCTGCCCAGAAGGGTTTTTGCTCTGGCGTGAGCAGTACTGTGAGCGGCCAGCCGCCGGAACCAGTCATGGCGACGCAGGCGGCCATATAGACCGCATCCACATCCGGGCGCTCCTCCCGGTCGACCTTGATGGGGATAAAATCCTGGTCGATAGCCTCGGCCACGGTCTCATCTGCAAAGGACTCGTGGGCCATGACGTGACACCAGTGGCAGGTCGAGTAGCCGATGCTGAGGAACACTGGCTTGTCCTCCTCCCGGGCAGCTTGGAAGGCCTCTTCCCCCCAGGGCCACCAGTCCACCGGATCTTCCTTGTGTTGGAGCAGATATGGTGACCCTTCAAAGCGCAGTCGGTTGGCCATAGGCTATTCCTCCCTTGACTGGGCAGCATGTCACTGCCCGCATATCCCTGGGGACCGGCGGATGTCCGTCTCTCCCGCCACAGCAGATGCATGGAGCCGTCCAAGCCGGTGGCAGGATCCCAACGCGGTCTTCCCCGTAAAGCGTTCCATGCCCGCCCGCTCCTTTTAAGAAGCAGCGAGCAGGGATAGTCTGTGCACTCTAAGGAAGATCATCAGCAGTGGCCGGTCGTTTTTCCTCCATCGTCCTTTTCGGCCTAACGGACCACGGCTGGAAACGGTATGCGCCTGGCAGATCCAGGTCTCCTCTGATGGGACGAGAGTAGGCGCATCGGGCAATGCATGGAGGCTTCCCGATGCGCCTATCCAGTTTCATTTGGATGGGGCAGTCCAGATCAGGACCTTCCGCAGCGAAATGCTGCGCCTCGGCGCAGTGGCGGGTCCATCCGGAAAAGAGGAGTTGCCGCGTGCATGCGCTATCACGCTACATGATGCAGTACATCACGCATCTTCATAGACGCCGCCCTCAAGTCGTATCCCATACGCAAAGAAGCACATATCGATGATCTTGGCTGCGGGATAAGCGACGCGCTTGCTGCAACAGCGGCGGAGCGCCTCGAAATGCTCCTCCGGCTCCGTGGGGGTGGCCTGAGCGTGTAGAGCTCTGACCGTGGGGACGTCTGTCTGAGGATATTGGGGGCTGTTGGTGGCTCCTTGTGTGTGCCGAATGACACCAAAACCCCTTCCGCTTCTGTCTCCTGGATATCTCACGCTCCTTTTTGCATACATTTTCCCTCTCTGCGCTCTTCGGAGGCGGAAACGATGATCGTCCCGGCCAGATCGCCAAATGTATTGCACATCGTCAGGACACCATCGATGAGGGCCAGCGCACCTGCCACGATCGTCACCGTCTCCATTGGCAGGCCAAACGTATTGATCACGATCGTGATCGTGACCACTGCTCCGCCGGCCACAGAATTTGAACCCGCAGTCAAAAGCAGGGAAAGGAATACCACCTGGACGAGCGTCCCGAACTCGATGGGGGTCCCGACTGCCTGGGCAGCAAACAGGAAGGACGCGGTCAGCAGGATGGCGGTCCCATCTTTGTTGATCTGATTGCCCAGTGGGATCGTAAACCCATAGACGCTTTTTTTCGCGCCCAGCGCTTCCGCGCACTGCAGGTTGATGGGGAGCACCGCCGCAGAAGACTGCGTACCGATCGCTGTCAAGATCGCGGGCATAGACTTTTTCAGGAACAAGAGCGGTGTCTTGCGGGCGAATATCCAAACCAGCGTCGTATAGACGACGACCATCGCTGCGACAGACACATAATTCACAGCCAGGAATTTCGCTGCGAACGTAAAGAACTGTAGCCCATATCGGCCAACGCAATCTGCCACAAGGACACCTACGCCGATAGGTGCATACAGTAAGACGATATCTAGCATGGAACCCAGCGCAGCCAGACCAAGCTCGAAAAATTTGTAGACCTTTTCCCCTTGTTCTTTCGGAAGGAACAGTATCCCGATGCCCATCAGGATGCTGAACACCAGTGCGTGGTCGTAGGACCCATTGGTCAAAGACGCAAAGATATTGCTGGGGAACATCGCAGCAATGGCATCCAGCATGGATGGGATCTCGCCGATGGCGCCGTCGTAGCTCTGTGACAGGGTAAATCCGACCCCGGGTCTGATGATCGCCGCCACGATGAGTCCAATCGCTCCCGCAAATAACGTGGTCAAAAAATAATAAGACAGTATCTTGACACCGCAGCGTCCAAACGTTTTCGTATCACTGACTCCAGCGATCCCTGTGACCAAGCTGCAGATGATGAGCGGAAGGGCAATCATTTGCAGTAAGTTCAGGAAAATGGTACCGAAGGGCTTGATGCTCTGCGCCGATTCTCCAAAGATCGCGCCGATGAGAACGCCCGCAAGCATACCGATAAGCAGCTTCGTCAACAAAGACATCCGTTTCCATTTCTTTAACAGTTCCTTCATCGTTCTCCTCCTATATCTTTTGACTTACCAGGATATACGCAGGGACAATGGGGCAACGCTTCGAAAGGGATCATTCGAATGCAACGATACATTCTGTCTCCACAGAAATATTGCCGGGCAAGACAGCCACACCGATCGCAGAACGCGCAGGGCACCCAATCTCCTTTCCGAATATTTGGACGAGCAGTTCTGTGGCACCGTCAGCGACCAGCGGCTGGTCATAAAAGTCTGGATCGCTCGAGACGAACACCAGTAATTTCACGAATGAAGTGATCCGGTCCAGATCGCCAAGCTCCTCCTCGATAGCCGTCAAAATATTTAAGATCGTATCTGCAGCAGCTGCTCGTCCCTCTTGCAGAGAAACGTCTTTCCCCAATTTTCCATATGTATCCCGAAACGGTGTTTCGGACCCGCTCCCGGATACATATAGCAAGTGATCGCCAAAGTATTTCACCTTTACGAATCTTCCATTGCAAGGGCTTGGTGGAGGCAGGGTCATCCCCATAGCTTCTAATGTTTTTCTGACGTCCATGATATCGATAACACATCCTCGTATGTATAGAGTAGTAGTTTTTTAGACCCCTCTCCAAGGGTCTTCTACACTGCTAGGGATGCGATAAAATCAGCGTGGCCTCCTTTCTTTTTGATCCTTCCCGATCAGAGTTGCCGAATAAAGTGAGCAGGTCTTTCTAATGCCATCATAACATGATCTCGGCAAATGTCAAACAAAATGTTTTTTTAATAAACAAATAATATTTTTCTTGATTGACATTTTGTTTTTTGTGTGATACTCTTGGTCCAGAAAGCCCTTTATGGTGAGCAGGGAAATGCTTTATGAAAGGTGAGTCCGATATGGAACAGTTCAAAACGGCGCGTGATCGTTTTCCGGTGCTACAGAAATATGCATATTTGGATGCTCCCACCACGGGCGCCATTTCTTTGGACAGTTACGAAGCGATGGCCGAATATATCCAGGACCGCACTCTGAATGGGATGGACATGGACAAGTACCTGCGGCAATGGGATGAAGTGGATATCTTACGAGCGAAATTGGCCAAAATGTTCCATGCAAAGGGCCCTCATGAATTCGCTGTTGGACTCAATTCATCTTCTCTGATGAATATTTTGGCCAACGGTATCGGCCTCAAAGCGGGAGACAACGTCATCACATACGACACGAACTATTCGGGCATCAGCTATATGTGGCTGAACAAGAGAGAGGCCGGGCTAGAAGTCCGCTATGCTAAGAATGCTGGCGGTGTAGTCACTCCCAAAGACCTGTTCGATCTGGCAGACGAGAAGACGAAGTGTATCGTTGTCGCGCATGTAGATAATCACACTGGTTATCGCCACGAACTAAAGGAGATCGGCGGATTCTGCCGGGAGCATGGGATCTATTTCGGGGTGGACACTACGCAGTCTGCCGGGGCCATGCTGGTGGATGTGCAGGATATGTGTATCGACTTCATGACAGCTGCTACCTATAAATGGATGTTGAATCTCTTGGGCGTCGCATTCGCCTATATCAGTGAGGATCTGCTGCCAAAATTGAGGCAAAACGCCATGGGCTGGGCCAATCCAAAGGGCCGGGACCACGATGATCCATATTCGTATGTCCTCAGTGACCGCGCAGACCGTTTTGAAGACGGCGGTCTGGCATTCGTCGGGATCCGTTCTCTTCAAAAAGTCGTGGACCACTATTTGGAGTTGGGGGGAGAAAATATCCAAAACTATATTTTGGACTTGTCAGAGTACGCATATCAAATGCTAGAGGCCATACCCGGCATCCAGATCCTGGGACGTTATCCCCGCGAAACGCGCTGCGGCCTGATCTGTATGCATTTGCCTTCCGCTTGGGAGATGACCAATGAAAAGTTGGAAGCCGCGGGGATCCAGGCCCATATGTTAAGCGCAGACATTTTGCGTATCGGGATCCACTATTATAATGACTGCTCTGATATCGACCGTCTATGTAAATTTTTTGCTCAAACCGCACAGCAAAGCAGCCTTTGACCGTATCTCTTTTTCAGCCAAATACCGTGATACGCCTGTAGGATGTTCCAGGCTGTATCGCAAGTCTCCTCAGCGCTCACTCTTCATGTTATCCATTGGGCAGCCGCTCTCAGCAGCGTTTCTTCAAGAAAAGGCGAAAGGTCTTATGGAAGTCAGAGCAGAGAGTAGCCAGTGTTTTTGCACTGGCTACCCTTTTTGTATGGAACTTGACGAAATTATTTCGTCATATTATACTGATTCGTAAGTTTGAAAAAATTGGACTTGGCGGAAGTGGACAGGAGTTGGAACATGAACAGCATCGATGAAAGCAAAGAACTGCTCAAGGATTTCATGGATCTGCTAGAAGCTCTTTTTGGTGAGCGCTGCGAGATCGTTTTGCACGATATGACAAGAGACCATGACCATACCATCGTGGATATCCGTAATGGACATATCACCGGAAGGACCGTCGGTGGATGCATGACGAATATGGGGCTCAAGATCATGAGCGGTGCCTTGCCTGCGCAGAATAAATTCAACTATATCACCTCTGCCCCCAATGGTCATATCCTCCGCTCTTCTTCCATCTATTTTTTAGATGATCAGGAAAAAGTGGTCGGGTCTCTTTGTGTCAATCTGGATATCACAGATTCTGTCTATTTCGAAAAGTGCTTGCGGGATTTCAACGGTGTCTCCAATAAAAATGGCCCCCTTTCTTCAACGAATGAATTTTTTACGCAAAATGTGCATACTCTGTTCGATCAGATCATCAAGCAGTGCATGATGAAGTACGGAAAATCTCCCAAATTGTTGTCTAAAGAAGAAAAGATCCAGTTCATATCAGACCTGGACGAAAAAGGTGCGTTTATCATCACAAAATCGAGCGACCGCGTTTCCTCCCTGTTAGGCATATCACGATATACATTTTATAACTATCTTGATATCGCACGAAAAAACAGGAACGAGCATGGAGCGGATATCGAGGACATCTGAGTAGGAATGGACAGTATCAACCGGTATCCGACTTTTTGGTACGCTCTTATCCTCAGTCTCACCGATGCCGTTCATTGTTGGACCAGTCACATCTCATCTGCGCCGCGGTGGACTGTGCCTCCATCTTACCAGATGTCTGCAGATCACGCCCCCTTTCAAGTCGTTTCTTTTGGCCTCAACTATCCCCTAAAAAACTGCCCGGAGCATCTTGTGATCCAGATGCTCCGGGCAGTTTCGTCTCCAGTTTCCCGTCTGCTTATCGACTGCTATCCTCCATATCCGTGCGTGGGCGTTCCCGCCGATGTGTCCGGGAGCCCGTCACTCGGTCACCATATCGATGCCGCGCTGCAAGGTATCCGCGTCGATGGCACCTTTGGCGTAAGCGATGGCGTATCCCTCCGCATCGATAAAATAGGTCGTGGGCAGGGCGTAAGCCCCGTAGGTGGTGGCGGCGTCCATATCTGTATCATAGAACACCGGGAACGTATAGCCCTGTTCTTCGATGAATTCCGAAGCGCTTTCCACTGTCTCCCGAGAGCCATTTGTCATATTCACCATCAGGAAGTGGATCTCCTCACCCAGCTCTGAATACGCTTCCTGGAAATCGGGCATCTCCATCTGGCACGGACCGCACCAGCTGGCCCAGAAGTTCACCACGACGGGCTTGCCGACGTAGTCCGACAGATGCACCTCGTTGCCATCCACATCATAGACCGTGAAATCCGGGGCCAGGACCTTTTCCGCTTCTGCTGCTTCTCCGCCGGTATCCTCCTGGTCCGGCACTTGCGGCTCCTGGGCGGACAGCTGGTCGGGAGTCAGCGACGGCCCAAGCTGTGCGTAGAGCGCATAAGCTCCACCCAACAGGAGGACGAATGCCAGGATGAGGATCCCTACTTTTTTCTTCTTGCCCATAGCTGCCTCCTCAACTGAGCAGGGCGAGCAACCGCCCCAAGGTTCCGGTGGCCATCATGATGCCGATCAGCACCAGCAGGCAGCCGCTGACTGCATTGATGATGGAATAATGCCGCTTGATCCAGTCGAAGGCGGATCTCAGATAGTCGATCAGCACCGCGCTGAGGACGAAGGGGATGCCAAGGCCCAATGAGTAGGATAGCAGCATCAAGACGCCCTCCACCACATGCCCCTGTTGGGAAGCCAGCATCAGGGCGGAACCCAGGAAGGCCCCGACACAGGGCGTCCACCCCACAGAGAAGACGACCCCGAATACCAGTGCCGGGAAAAAGCCCATGTTGCGGGTGTCCACAGACCGGCTGCTCCCCTTGAACAAGTTCACCTTACATATCCCCAGGAAATTCAGGCCAAAGAAGACCACCACCAGTCCGGAGACGATGTTCACAGCCGTCTGATACTCCCGGAGGAAGCTGCCCACCGAACCGGCCAGGGCCCCCATCGCCACGAACACGATGGTGAACCCCGTCACGAAGCCCAGAGCGCCGGTGAGGGTCTTTCGAACGCTACGTTCTCCGCCGCCGGCGAAATAGGAGATGTAGATCGGCAGCATCGGCAGCAGGCAGGGAGAGATGAAAGTGATGATCCCTTCCAGAAAGGAAATCAAATATTGCAATTTTCCTTGCCCCCCGTTCCTGATATACCAGACAGCAGCCAGCCGATCAGCCCCATATATGCCATGGAGGTGAACGGGTCGGCCGTGATCGGACAGGTCCCGGCAGAGCATCCTACCAGGAAGTAGTACCCAAGGCCCGCCACTGCGCCGCCTGAGGTGAACAGGATCGGGCGTATCCACTTCCTCACGCGTTCCCTCATTCCAGGCACCTCCTGTCAAATGTCCTTCCACCATGTGGATGAGAATCGTCTTTTGGGCGATGGATCTCTCAGCACATCAGCCGCGGCGGGACCTTTGCCGCTCCGTTCCTATCATAGATATGCGTTTCGCCCACGGATGCTGCCTCTCACTTTGCAGAGGCCTCCTGGACGGATCGTCCGGTCGCTGCCAGGGCGGTCAGATCCCTCCCGTCGTTTGGCTTTAGTATATCCGAGAGGCCACCGTACTTCCGTGATGATATCACGGAAAAGATGCCGCAGCCTCCTTAGTGCTGGTCGAAAGTCGCCTGCCGGATCGCTCCGGCAGGCGACAAGGTAAACAGCATCTTACACTCCTGTCATCCACAGCCCGTGGAGATTGCAGTAGGCATACACGGCGACGGCTTTGTCATCCCCCAGGCAGAAGGTGACGCTGGGTGGATCGCCGGGCTTGAGCGCCTTGCGCTGGCCACCGTTTTCCGTCTGGACATAGACCCACTGGATGAAGTGCTCCGGGAGCATGGGGTGGTCCACGCTGCCAACGTCCACACGGACCGTAGCGCCCTCCACGGTGACCACGGGCAGGTGTTTCTCGCCGCTGGCTTCCACGGTGTTGGGCTCCAGCGCCTCCATCTTTTCACCGCAGCAGACGACTGGTGCGCCGGAGTCATGGATCATGCCGATCAGGTTGCCGCAGTGGCGGCAGAGATAGAATCTAGACTTCATGATAACGGACCTCCTCGATCATGTTCAATAATTTTCCGCACGGACTTCAAAGAACGCCTGGGGATGCTTGCAGACCGGGCAGACCTCCGGGGCCTTGGTCCCCATCACCAGGTGTCCGCAGTTGCGGCATTCCCACAAGGTCACGCCGCTCTTTTCGAAGACTTCCTTCGCCTCCACATTGTGCAGCAGCCTGCGGTAACGCTCCTCATGGGACTTCTCGATGGCCGCGACGCCCCGGAACTGCTCTGCCAGCTCATGG
>CALXDL010000071.1 GCA_944387055.1 uncultured Oscillospiraceae bacterium | reverse complement strand
TGAGGAGCAGGTCCGCAGCCTGAGACCGGACCTGGAGAAGCTCAAACAGTTCCCGGAGGGGCTGGGCGTGTTCGTGACCGCCCCCTCCTCCGACCCGCGCTATGATTTTGTGAGCCGTGCCTTTTGGCCCAAAATGGGGATCGGGGAAGACCCGGTCTGCGGGGCGGCCCACTGTAATCTGACGCCGCTTTGGAGCGAACGTCTGGGGAAAAAGCGTATGGTGGCACATCAGATATCCAGACGCGGCGGAGTATTTACCGTGGAGGACCGGGGGGAGCGAGTCATGATCGCCGGAAAAGTCGCACTGTTCGCCACTGGAGATCTGGCGGAGACGGTCTACAAAAAGGAAACGGCCATATAATAGGAGGAGACTCGCTCCTCCTGCGGCCCAAAAGAAACCCTCGGGACCAAGCTGGTCCCGAGGGCGTTTCCTTTGTTCTCTACGAAAAACGACCGCGTATCAAATTTTATCCGATGGGATATCCGTCCCGCTTTGGAACGATCCGGACGGGGATGGAACACCAGGATACGCTCCTTTTTCGGCGGACGTATTCTCCATGCTGATGAGATGAACGTCCTGGTGCCGCTGGATCGAAGAGCCCCCCAGGCGGGCGGCTCTCTTTTTGAGCGCTGGGCTTTTTCAGCTTGGCGCTCTTTTTGTGTCCTCTCCGGAAAGAGATCGGGCGTTTTACTGCACCTTCTCAAAGACCATAGTGGCCTGGATACGGTCACCCCCGCCAAGTCCCTTACTGCCACCGCTGGCAGTGGAGATAGTATGGAGACGATAACCCTTTTTCGCTTGCCCGTTGATGGCGTCCTCTAGCTCCGTCAAGTTGCCAGAACCGGTACCCCAGAACTTTTCCTTCAGAGTCACCTGCAGGACAACATACTGATACTCATGCCCGGAAGCAACGGAGAAAGAGGACTCCTGCTGCAACTTGTCCATAAATCCCATGATCGTTTCCTCCCTGTCTATTTACTATCTATCCGCACGCTAGCGGGGAAGCACTTATTTATTCCCTTGTACTGTCGACATTACAACTTTGGCCTGCTAGATATGAACAAAGGAATGACCGTCCAGCGTATCCGATGAGATCCGTTATTGCTGACGTCGGCACGGAGCCAGAGACATCCGCGACGATAACGACCTTTTGGAAATACTTGGATCCGCGGGCAGACAAGAGAACATTAGATATCGAAGACGATATACAACATTTCAGTGATCGGAGGAAACGATCCGATTGCTTTGCCACCCAGCTACTTACTATATCAGCTTACTGTATCAGCAGGTGGACTTAAGACAGGGACCTATGCTGTTCGTTCCGTCTCTGCGCGATCCGATGACTCAAAGGTCCGCTCTCTTGCGGCCAACGGCACCGCCGAAATGAGGGATCTGGAGCAGTGTTCGGGGACTGCCGATAGGAACGAGGTCTATCTGCGTGGCTGAAGATCCGACCATATCAGACCCGTAAGGCGAAATATTTCAAGACGAGCATACCATAGAGCAGAGACCTTTTCAAGATCCGATACAGAAAGGAGACAGGATCGCGAGCGGGGCCCGAGAAATGTGGAAGGATGCTTGGATAGCTTGGCAGGATCTGGATAGAATGGCTGGATGCCCCTGCACCGTTCATCGAAAAGCAAGAAGGCGGGGAGGCTCATCTTCTCACCGCCCCTCGTGTCCCCGTTCGCGGATATCCAGACGACCTTGCCCATGGCGGTCTGCCTTGGCTGCAGAGAAGTGACACACCGGGAGACGCAGCCGGGGAAGATGGTGCTCCAGGCTTTGGACTCGTGAAAGCGTGATGGCGAGAGGAGGCCGCCCTTTTTATAGGGCAGCCTCCTCTCCATCCTTCGGGCGGTCCTGCATGCTCTTGCGGTCAGGAGGCGGTGCCCTTTCGAAGGGCGCCGCCCAGCCGGTATTCACGCCAGCGTCTGGACCCGGCTGCACACCCGTTCCAACAGGGCGTCGCTGTGGCTGACTACCAGCAGTCCCAGGTCCCGCCGCCGGGCCTCCTCCAGGAGGAAGTCCCAGATCTGAGCCTGCGTCACCAGATCCAACATGGCGGTCATCTCATCACACAGCAGGAACCGGGTGGCCGGATGGAGCGCTCGGGCGATGCAGAAGCGCTGCAGCTCCCCGCCGGAGAGCTCCGCCGGGTACCGCTCCAGCCATCCCGCCTGGATGTGGAGGGCGTCCATCAGGCGCGTCTCGATGGGACCGGCTTCCGCCAAGGTGGCCCCCAACCGCAGCAGAGGGTCCACCACGGTCTCCGGATGCTGCCACACCATCTGGACCGGGCACACGCCGCGGTAGGCGGAGAGCGGCCTGCCGTTCAGCAGGATATCGCCCCCCCGGGGCCGTTCATAGCCGGCCAGCAGGCGGCAGAGGGTGGTCTTCCCCCGGCCGCTGGGGGCTTTGAGGCCCACCCGCTCTCCCGAGCAGAGGGAGAGGGCGACGTCCCGCAGCACCGGCGCATGTTTCCGCCCGGGATAATAGAACCAGATGTCCCGCGCTTCCAAGATCATGACGATGCCTCCTCTTCGGGGAATAGGCAGCGCACGGCTCCGCCGCGCCAGGGACGCAGGGGGATGCGCTGGGTCTGGACGCAGTCTGGCCGGCATCGGCTGCACTGGCCCGCGAAGGGGCAGCCGGTATCCACAGTGCCGGGATAGGGCTGCGCGCCGGAGAGCGGGTGGAAGCCGTGCTGGGGCATGGCGCGCCACAGCGCCCTGGTGAAGGGATGGCGCAGCCCGGCCGAGGAAGAGAAGTCCTGGGCTGCGGCCTCTTCGATGGTCTCCCCGGCGTAGAAGACCGTCACCCGGTGGGCGATGGTCAGAGCCAGTTCCAGGTCATGGGTGACGAGGAGCACGCCTGCGCCCTCCTCCGCCAGTTCCCGCAGGTGGCCCAGGATGCGTCCGGCGGCTTTGGCGTCCAATCCCGGCGTCGGCTCGTCTGTGATGATGAGCTTGGGGCGATCCACCACGGCGGAGGCGATGAGCACGCGCCGGGCCATGCCGCCGGAGAGCTCGAATGGATAGAGCGCCTCCACCTCCGGCCCCACGCCGTAGCGCTGCAAGGCGGCGGTGCAGCGTGCGCGGGAATCCGGGTCCTTCCGGCCCCTGCGGATCTGGTCGCCGACCTTCATCAGGGGATCCAGATACGTGACGCCCTGCGGGATGAGGACGATCTCGTCTCCCCGGAGCTGCTCCGCCCGCCGGGGAGAGAGGGGCTCGCCCTGATAGAGGATGGAGCCCTCCATCTGGCCATTGTAGGGCAGGAGGTCCAGGATCCCGTGGGCCAGCAGGCTCTTGCCGGAACCGCTGGCCCCCACCACGGCCACCACCTGCCCCGGCTGGATGGTCAGGGACAGGTCCCGGATCACCGGCAGCCGGCGCCGCCGGAAGCCCCGCTCATATTGGACGAAGTGGATGGACAGATCGCGGATCTCTAAGATCGGTGGCATAGACGCTTCCTCCTAACCGTGTACACTGGCGGGATCCAGCAGGCGGCGCAGCCGGTCGCCCAGCAGAGCGAAGAGCATGACCACCAGCACCAGAGAGAGGCCGGGGAACAGTGCCAGCCACCACTTCCCGGTGGTCAGATACCGCATGCTCTCCGACAAGATCGCCCCGATGGCGGGCCGTTCCGAGGACAGGCCGAAGCCCAGGAAGGTCACACTGGCCTCGTGGAGGATGGCGTGAGGGAACAGCAGCACCAGGCCGGTGAGGAACTGCGGCAGCAAGTGGGGCAGCAGATGCCGCCGGACGATCCCGGCGCGGGAGACGCCCAGCTTCTGCGCCGTCAGGATGTAGGGCGCCTGGCGGAGCTGGATCACCTCGCCCCGCACGACGCGGGCCAGAGAGGTCCAATGGCTCAGGGCCACGCCCATCACGACGCCGGTGAAGCCGCGGCCGCAGGCGATGGAGATCAGCATCACCAGCAGGATGTGGGGGATGCCCATCACCAGGTCGATGCACCAGGAGATGGCCGCGTCCACCAGGCCTCCGCACACGGCGGATACGATGCCCAGGGCCAGCGCCACAGCGGCACTGATCGCTGCGGTGAGCAGACCGATGCGGATGCTCAAGGACAGTCCAGACAACGTCCGGGCGAACATGTCCCTGCCCATCCAGTCCGTGCCGAACAAGGCGTCCAGACTAGGTGGGAGGCCGGTCCGGCTGAAATCGGTCTCCATGGCCGTCTCTGTGAGCAGGATCCCGACCACGGTCACCACGGCCAGCGCTGCTGCCGCTGCCAGCAGAAAGGAGAGGGTGCTGCGCCTCCGGTTGGAAGTCCTCATGACCGGGCCGCCCCCCTTCGGATCTTGGGATCGACCGCGCCATAGAGCAAGTCCGCGGCCAGGTTCCCGGCGAAGACCAGGGCCGCCGTGACCACGGTGATGCCCAGCAGCAGCGGCAGGTCACTGCCAAGTCCCGCCGTGACTGCCGCCTGTCCCAGGCCGGGGTAGGAGAACACCTGCTCCACCAGCACCGAGCCGCCGACGATCTCGCTGATGGAGGCGAACTGGAGCGTGATGGCAGGCAGGGCCACGTTCCACAGCCCGTGGCGCACAGCGATGGCCAGGGGCCGCTCTCCCCTGGCCCGGGCGAAGAGCGCATAGTCGGACTCCATCACGTCGATCGTCTTCTCCCGTGTGTGCAGGGCGATATTGGCCACGCCGGTGATGCTCAGCGTCAAGGCCGGGAGGATGGCATGGCGCAGCCGGTCCAGGAGCGTGACGCTGGCCGCGTCCATCCCGATGGGGATCGACAGGCCGATGGGCAGCCAGCCCAGCCAGACAGAGAAGATCATGAGCAGCAGCAGCGCCAGCCAGAAGGCGGGCGTGCTGGAGATCGTGAAGCAGTATCCGCGGATGAGCTTGTCCGGCCACCGGTCCCGGCAGGCCCCGGCGGTGATCCCCAGGGCCAGCCCCAGCACGCCGGAGAGGATCCAGGCGGTCAGCATCAGCCAGAGGGAACTCCGCAGCCGCTGGCCGATGACGGTCAGGACCGGCTGGCGGTAGAGCAGAGAAGTGCCGAAGTCCCCGTGGAGGGCGCCGATGAGCCAGCTGAGGTAGCGCTCCAGCGGCGGAACGTCCATGCCCCAGTAGGCCTCCAGCTGGGCTATCTGTTCCGGACTCATGGAGCCCAGGGCCGCCTGTCCCACATTGGTCTGGAGGGGGTCGAGAGGCGACGCGGCCATGAGCGCGAAAGTGACCGCGCTCACGCCAAAGAGCAGCAGCACCATGCGCAGCAGTTTTTTCCCGGCGAATCGGAGGCGGTGTCCCAATCGTCCCATCCCTTTCTCAAAACGTGTGCCCGCAGGCCGGGCGTGCCCTTCATCCCCAGCGCCACTGGTCCACATTGTTGACGATGGACCATCCGTGGCCATGGGGATGGATCTTCTGCTCTGCGATCTGGAGCCCGTCACGCACCCAATAGAGGTGGTCTACGTTCACCAGCCACACCCAGGGGACGTCCCCCTCCTGCGTCACGCCGGTGGTACCGTCCCACTGGGCTTTCTGCCACAGCTCATAGGACGCCTCCAGGTCGGTGCTGGCCAGCGCGGCATCCATATAGGCATCCACGGCAGCGTTGGCATAGGGGGAGTACTGGGCGGAACCAGTCGTCCCGATGGTATGGTAGATATTATAGAGTTCCATAGGCGTGTGGGCGCCCCAGCCCCAGATCAGTGGGGTGCTCAGCGCGTCGGTGTAAGCGGTGTCCCAGCCCACGCCCCGGATGGTACAGGCGATGCCCAGTTCCTCCATCTGATCGGCGAAGTCCGCGCACAGGGCCTGGCGCACCGAGTCACCGGTGGAGTAGAGCAGCTCCAGCTCCGCCCGGACTCCGTCCTTGTAGCGGTAGCCGTCGCCGGACAGGAGCCAGCCCGCCTCGTCCAGCAGGGCGGCGGCCCCGTCCGGATCGTATGCCACCTCCGAGGCCTCATTGTACCAGGGCAGGCCGTCGCACACGCTGTAGGCGGGAGAGCCGTAGCCGTTCAATACGTTGTCGATCATCTCCTGGCGATCCACACCGATATTGATGGCCCGGCGGACCCGCACGTCGGCGGTGAGATCGTTGCCCACGGTCCGGCCTTCCCCGTCCGTTCCGGCGGAGACGGCAGGCAGGTTGAAGCCACGGTTGTCCACGCTGCCATAGGCGGCCAGGGTGTAGCCGTCGATGGCCTGGTCGGAGTAGGTGGCGGAAGTGTAGGCCACGTCTACCTGCCCGGCCTGGGCGGCCAGGAAGGCGGCGTCCTCCTCCATGAAGAGGATGGTGACTTGCCGCATCTGCGGTGCTTGGCCGTAGTAGTCGGGGTTGGCCTCCAGGATCACTTGCTGGCCCCGGTCCCACTGCTTGAGGATGTACCGGCCGGAACCGATGGGGGCGGAGCCGTAAGTGGCCGGGTCGTAGGCGTGCTCCGGAACGATGCCCACGATCGCCATGGTATAGGGCCAGATGGAGAAGGGACGGGTCATGTGGAAGACCACGGTGGTCTCATCGGTGGCTTCCGCATAGTCCAGCATGGTGAAGTCATTCACCGAGCTGGAGGTTTTCACTATGTTGTAAGTAAAGGCCACATCCTGGGCGGTGAGGGGCTCCCCGTCGGTGAAGGACACGTCGTACCGGATGGTCACCGTCCAGGTGAGGCCGTCCTCGCTGACGGTGTACCCGGTAGCCAGATCGTAGCCGATGGTCAGGTCCGTGTTGGTGACGGTGAGGGTGGACTGGATCAGGGGCTCGTGGACATGCTCCCCGGCCCCCCAGCCGAAGGCCGGGTCGAACCCGGCGGCAGGCTCTGAGTTGGGATCCATGGCGATGATTACCTGATCGGACGCCCGGGCGGGCTGCTGGGACACGGGGGCCCCGGCACCGCCGCATCCGGTCAGCAGCGCCGCGGTCAGGAGCGCGGTGAGGAACAGGGCGGCCGTACGTCTCATGTCTTGGTCCTCCCTCCTTCACAGCTTGCGCTGCACATCTTCCAGGATGCACCGGTAGGGGACGCCGCTGCGCTGCGCCAGTGCGGCGATATCCTCGTGCTCGGGCTTGATGTGTGTGACGCCGTAGCCCCGAGACGCCTTGACCCGGACCGTTCCCCACTGGGTCTGCACCTGGTCCATTTGGGGCGTGAGGAAATATTTCCCGCACCGGCGCGCCCGCAGGCCGTTGGAGGTGGTCTGTTCCAGGACGTGGCGCGCCATGGCCGCTTCCTGCTGCCGATCGCACAGGACCGTCAGCACGTGGCCGGCGCGCCCCTTATTCATGGTACCGGGCGTGGTATAGACATCCAGTGCGCCCAGCTCCAGCAGGCGGGAACAGGCGGCTGCCAGCGCCTCCGGTGTCATGTCGTCGATGTTGCACACCAGCTCCACGATCTCGCCGTTGGCAGGCGCCGCGCTTTCCCCCAGGAACGCGCGCACGCAGTTGGCCTGCGGGAAGACCTTGGATCCGATGCCGACACCGACGGCCTCCACAGCCATCAGGGGCATGGGACCGAAGGAGGAGGCGAAATGGGAGAGCAGGGCCGCACCAGTGGGCGTGCACAGCTCCCCCTGTACCGGACCGCCGTAGGTAGGGATGCCGGTCAGGAGCGCAGCGGTGGCTGGGGTAGGCACCGGCATGACGCCGTGGGCACACCGCACCGTGCCGCTGCCCACATGGATGGGGGAGGCCAGGATCTGGTCGGGCTGGAGCAGGTACAGGGCGTAGCACACCCCCACCACGTCGGCCACTGCGTCCAGTGCGCCCACCTCGTGATAGTGGACGTCCCCCACGGGGCAGCCGTGGGCCTTGGCTTCCGCCTGGGCGATGGCGTCGTATACCCCTCTGGCGTGAGCCTTTACCTCCTGGGGCAGGGAGAGGCTGTCGATGATCGCTCCGATGTGGCCCGGGGTGGCGTGGTGATGGTGCTCGTGCGCGTGATCGTGCCCATGCGCGTGGTCATGTTCGTGCCCGTGCGCATGGCCGTGTTCGTGCGTATGGTCGTGTCCATGCGCGTGTTCGTGGTCCATCTCTTCCTGGCCGTCCACCGTCACGGCCATATGGGTGCCCGCGATACCGCAGGTGGCAGCGGCCTGGGCCTCCAGATGGACGCCGGGCAGACCCAGGCCCTCCATGGTGCGCAGGAACGCCGCCTTGTCCTCCAGCAGTTCGTACAGAGCGGCCATGAGCATGTCCCCGGCGGCCCCCATATCACATTCCAGATAAAGTGTTTTCATAACGATCCCTCCAGACCTTCCATCTGATTGATGCGGCTGGCCAAGAAGCCCGCCCCAAAGCCGTTGTCGATATTCACCACGCTGCACCCGGAGGCGCAGGAGTTGAGCATGCTCAGCAGCGCGGACAGGCCGCCGAAGCTGGCGCCATACCCCACGCTGGTGGGCACGGCGATGACAGGGCAGTCCACCAGTCCGCCCACCACGGAGGCCAGCGCTCCCTCCATGCCCGCCACCGCGATGACGCACCGGGCGCTCATGAGGGTGTCCAGATTGGCCAGCAGCCGGTGCAGTCCTGCTACGCCCACGTCATAGAGCCGGATGACGGCGTTGCCCATGGCCTCGGCGGTGAGGGCGGCCTCCTCGGCCACCGGCAGGTCACTGGTGCCGCCGGTGGCCACCACGATGCGGCCCAACCGCTTCTGCTCCCCGGGGTAGGCCAGGCCCAGCCGGGCCTCCGGGTGGTAGTCCAGGGGGACCGACTGGCCCACCCGATCCGCCGTTTCCTGGGAAATGCGGGTCACCAGGATGTTCCGGCAGCCCCGTTCTCCCATGGTCCGGGCGATCCCTGCGATCTGCTCCGGGGTCTTTCCCGCCCCGTAGATCACCTCCGCCGCCCCCTGGCGGACAGAGCGGTGGAAGTCCACCTTGGCGTAGCCCAGGTCCTCGAAGGGGGCCTCCTTCAGTTCCAGCAGGGCCTCTTCCGGTGTGGTGGTCCCGGCGGCCACACCGCGCAGGAGCCGCAAGATATCATGTTTGCTGTCCATAGGGTCTCCTCCTCTGTTCAGATGGACGCCGGGCGAGGCGCCAAGTCCAGCAGGACGTCCTGGAACACCGGCGCCAAGGCGGCGCGGATGGCCTGCCGCTGCTCCAGGATCAGCGGCAGCTGAGCCTGCGTCACCTGGATGCGGGCGCAGCCGTCCAGCAGCCGCACCCGGAAGTCCCGGAAGCCCAGCGCGGACAATGCGGCCTCCGCCCGCTCCACCTGATCCAGCGCTGCTTGGGTGATGGCCGTGCCGGTGGGGACGCGGGTGGCCAGACAGGCGTAGGCGGGCTTGTCCCAGGTGGGCAGCCCCGCCTCTCTGGACAGGCGGCGGACCTCATCCTTGGTCAGGCCGCACGCCCGCAGGGGAGAGCGGACCTCCAGCTCCTCCAGGGCCTGCATGCCGGGGCGGTCTCCCGCATCGTCCGAGGCGTTGGTGCCGTCCAGGAGCACCGTATAGCCGTCCCGCCGGGCCGCTGCCCACAGGTGGGAGAACAGTGCCCGCTTGCACCAATAGCATCGCCGGGGGCCGTTGGCCGCCGCCTCCGGGACGGACAGGATGTCCGCTTCCACCACCGTCAACGGCACGTCCAGCGCCGCGCTCAGGCGGCGGGCATCCTCCAGCTCGAACTGGGGCTGGAAGGCGGTCTTGACATAATAGGCATGGACTGCGCAGCCATATCGTTTGGCCGCCCACAGGAGGAAGGCCGAGTCCGTCCCGCCGGAGAAAGCGGCCGCTGCCCGCGGCAGATCCTGAAAATATCCTTGCAGTGTCATATCATCCCTCGCATTCAAAAAAAGGAAGGCATCCGCTCCCTTCTGGGAGCAGATACCTTCCTGGTATCGATCCGTACAGAGTCCTAGAGTTCTCGACCAGCTGGCTGTCATCGTCCGCCGGGGATGTCCGCACCTGCGGACGGGATGGAGCGGAGAGGGAAGGGACCTGCGCAGCTCCTGCCGCGTAGACCGGCTTCTTGCCGGTGACTCAGGTCTCCACTGTGCACAGCGCGTCCACCGCGCTCTGGACCGCCCGCGCCATGGAGCGCTCCGTGACGCCGGCCACGATGCTGTTGCACTGATCGATGGGAATCAAGATCCGCTTGGCAGGGCTCTCTCCCACAGCTACCGCCATCTGCGGCGTGATCTCGCCCAGCATAGCGTCTGCGATCACGATCCCGATGGGGCCCATGATCACGTCTGCCCTGCGGCTGCCCACCACCACCGCGTTCTCGCCGGTGGCCGCGTGGTCGGCGCCGGCCCGGAGCATGGCGTTGGTCGCCGCGCTGTTGGTCCCCACCGCCAGGATCTCCATCTCCGGACGCCGCTCCCGGATAGCCGCCACCAACTGGCGCCCCAGGCCGCCGCCCTGTCCGTCTATGACCATGACTCGCACACTTATCACCCTACCTATTTTTTGGATTATCGCATACCGCCGCGCGGTTGTCAAGCCTCTCCCATCTGGCGCCCGCGCGGAAAAAGCTTGACTTGGAGCCTACTCCAGGGAGTATACTCGATACACAAGAGGAAAAAGGAGGAACACCATATGGCTTATCTAGGAGAGAACATCCCGAAGCTTGGCTTCGGACTCATGCGCCTTCCCCAGAAGGACGGTGCGATTGACGTGGAGCAGGTCAAGGTCATGGTGGACAAGTTCCTGGCGGCCGGATTCACGTATTTCGACACCGCCTGGGCCTATGCCGGCAGCGAGGATGCCATCCGGCAGGCGCTGGTGGAGCGCTACCCCCGAGACAAGTTCCAGCTGGCCACCAAGAACGCGGCCTGGATCGGCTGCAAGACACGGGAGGAGGCCATCGCGCAGTTCGAGACCTCTTTGCAGCAGACCGGCGCCGGATATTTCGACTTCTATCTGCTCCACAATCTGGGCGAGCACCGGACGGCGTCTTTCGACCAGTTCGATATGTGGAGCTTCGTGCAGGAGAAGAAGGCGGAGGGCCTGATCCGGCACATCGGCTTCTCCTTCCACGCCACGCCTGAGGAATTGGACGCCATCCTGACCGCGCATCCGGAGGTGGAGTTCGTCCAGCTGCAGATCAATTATGCGGACTGGGAGAACCCGGTGGTCCAGTCCCGCGGCTGCTATGAGGTGGCCCGCAAGCACGGCAAGCCCGTGATCATCATGGAGCCGGTCAAGGGCGGCATGCTGGCCACGCCGCCGGAGCCGGTCCGGGAGATCTTCCACCGGGCCGACCCCGCCGCCTCTGTGGCCTCCTGGGCCATCCGCTTCGCCGCCAGTCTGGAGGGCGTCATCACTGTGCTCTCCGGCATGAGCAGCGTGGAGCAGATGGAGGATAACCTCTCCTACATGCGGGGCTTCACCGCGCTGACAGATCAGCAGCAGGACGTGATCCGGGAGGCGCAGGCGGCGCTGGCCAAGATCCCGCTGATCCCCTGCACCACCTGCAACTACTGCGCCAAGGTCTGCCCCAACAGCATCGGCATCTCTGGCACGTTCACTGCCATGAACTATCTGACACTGTACGGCAACAAGGCGGCCGCCCAGGGCCAGGAGGCCTGGCTGGTGGGCAAGCATGGAAAGAAGAAGGCCGCCGAATGCATCCACTGCGGGAAGTGTGAGGAGGTCTGTCCCCAGCACATCTCTATCCGGCAGGAGCTGGAGAAGGCGGCGCAAGCCTTTGGCTGAGACGCGCTCAGCTCTCGGCCGGAGGGGTTGCTATATGGACGGGCCGGTGCCCGGGGCGAAAAACGCCCCGGGCATTGGTTTTTTCCGGCGGGCCGACCAGGCAGGACCCCGCCGCCTTTTGAGAAAAAGCTGTAACTTTCTGCGTGCAAGTCGCGAGGATCTGTGGTATGATCGTATCCGTGATAAGATCCATGATACAGGAGGACCACGATTTGGAACTTTCAGACTATCGCTATGAATGTATGGACGCTTTGGAGTTCTGCAGATCCCTGCCGGAAAAGTCGGTGAAACTGGTGATCACATCACCTCCGTACAATGTGGGGAAATCCTATGAGACCAAGACGGACATCGAGGACTATATCGCCAACCTCGTCCCCATGCTGGAGGAGTTCGTCCGGATCCTGAGCGACGGCGGGAGCTTGTGCTGGCAGACCGGGAACTTCGTGGACGATGGCGAGATCTATCCCCTGGACATCTATTTCTATCCCTATTTCAAGAAACTGGGACTGCATCTGCGCAACCGCATCATCTGGCACTTCGGACACGGCCTGCACTGCACGAAGCGTTTCAGCGGACGGTATGAGACGATCCTCTGGTTCACGAAGACGGACGATTATACGTTCAACCTGGACGATGTGCGCATCCCCGCCAAATATCCGGGGAAGCGGTATTTCAGGGGGAAGAAGCGGGGCCAGATCAGCGGCAATCCGAAGGGGAAGAACCCGGAGGACGTGTGGGAGATGACCGTGGAGCGCCTGATCGACGACTGGGACGCGCAGGTCTGGGAGATCCCGAACGTCAAGAACAATCATCCGGAGAAGCTGGACCATCCCTGTCAGTTCCCGGTAGAGCTGGCGGAGCGATGCGTCCTGGCGCTGACGGATCCGGGCGATATCGTATACGACCCCTTCGCAGGCGTGGCTTCGTCCCTGGTGGCGGCGCTGAAGAACCGCCGCCGTGCCTACGGGACGGAACTGGACGCCCATTATGTGGAGATCGGCCTGGAGCGCATCCGCAAGCTCGGGGAGGACACACTGGTGACGCGGCCGATCTACCAAGAGATATGGAAGCCCAAGCCCACAGACAAGGTGGCCCAGGTGCCCAAGGAGTGGACGGAGAAGGCCTCGGAGCCCTGATGAGGACCGTCCCGCGGGCCGGGAGAGTGTCCGAGCGAAGATCTCGTCTCGTGTGCTGGGGCGCTACCTTGCAGTGGAGCGGAAGAGCAGTGAACGCGATACGTCCAGAGGCTGATCCGGCGCCTGAGATACTGCTCCTGGACGGGCCCTGGATGCTATAGATAGTCGATACGTGACAAAACGAGCGGTGATGCTCCTGAAAAGAGCATCGCCGCTCGTTTTATGAGGACGTGTCATATGCCGATCCCCATATTTGAAGAAGCGGCACGATGAGCGGGAGGAAGGCTGTTTATGCGCTGGCCCAGACAGAAAAAGGTCGACGAAACTTGTAGGCCAGCATGTCTATCCCTCTTTGAATCGCATACGATCGCTGAACAAGTCCTTGCAGCCGCACCCGCCATACGGAAAGTCTACAATGAGGAAACGGGCCGCAGATCAGCTGTTTTCCATTTGGAAGATGCGACCGCAGAGTTTCGAACGATGTTAGGCGTAAAAATATCTTATACGCTATAAAAAAGATATCGCGTCTTTCCGGCACACAAGAGCGTAGGTCACAGACACCTCCGGATCTGGGATCGGCACCTCGATACGCTCTTTTCCCGTCCCGATGTGTCTGTTCGCCAGATCCGTGGTGAAGGATGGCAGCAAGGAGATCTTTACCAGCTCGTTGAAGCTGAAATAGCCGCTCTGGATCAGGAAACGGGGCTCCGACGTCTTCTCCGTCTGCACGAAGTTCCAGGACCCGATGCCGTTCATCAGGAGCATATCCGCTCCGCTCATCTCTGCAAAGGGCAGGCTCTTTCGCGAGCTTTCGGGAATGCGCCCCGTTTTCGTTCAGTGCGAGCCGGTCGTTCCTGCGGGGGAACAAAGGGACGCTGGATTTTTCCTCCCGTCTTTTCCATATTGCAGCGCAATGCAGGATGAGAAAGACGCAAGACCTCTGCGGCTTCGGAGAGGGTCCCGCAGTCCGCAAAGGCAGCAAACTGACGCAGTTCGCAGAGCTCGATCATCTGGTTGCCTCCTCAGTATAGATATCATTTATAGCTGTATTCACATTCGGCATTGTACTTCTGGAGAAAAATGGTCTATCCTACCGATAGAAAGAACGAGGGCCAAAGCAAAGGATCATGCGGATATCCGCATCGGTCATAGCAAAAGGACATGCCGCTCTGATGGCAGATGATCTCCTGCCGGGCTTTTTGACATGGAGGAACAGCGGCGGTCCGATAAAAAGGCGGATGGAGCAGGATATCCACATCTGGGATATCGAACTGACTGACGAGGAGATGGCAAAAGTCGCGGCTAAGGACTTGGGCCGCAGCGAGATCGTGGACCATGAGGATCCGGTTTTTGTCAAGATGCTCTGCGATATGGATATCCACGAGTAAAAAGACGAGCTCCATCAGCGGTGCAGTCATGGCTATGGACGGCACCGGTACCGCATTTTGAGCAGATGGTCCGACTGGCAGATAAGCGGCATGGCACCTTCGGGCGGGCGTGTGCCGCTGCCAGTGATCTGACTACGAGAGAACGAGAGAAGAGGTCGTGACATGAAAGTTTTGATGATCAACGGCAGCCCCCACAAAGAGGGGAATACCTATCTGGCGCTGCATGAGATGGAACTGATATTCCGACAGGAGGGCGTGGACAGCGAGATCCTCCAAGTGGGGAACCAAGCGATACGGGGCTGTATCGCCTGTTATGCCTGTAAGAAACAGGGAAAATGTATTTTTGACGACCTGGTCAATGAGGTCGCGCCCAAGTTTGAAGCGTGCGATGGTCTGGTGATCGGAAGTCCGGTCTACTATGCTTCGGCCAATGGGACGATGATCTCGTTCCTGGACCGGCTCTTTTACAGCACGCCATTCGATAAGACCATGAAGGTGGGGGCCAGTGCCGTGGCCGCAAGGCGCGGGGGGCTGTCTGCCACCTTTGATGAGCTGAACAAATACTTCTCCATTTCTGGGATGCCGGTGGCCTCCGGGCAGTATTGGAACAGTGTCCACGGGCGGGAGATCGGAGAAGCAGCCCAGGATGAGGAGGGCTTGCAGGGGATGCGCACCCTCGCCAGGAACATGGTGTTCCTGATGCGCTCTATCGCCCTGGGCAAAGAGACCTATGGACTTCCTGAACGGGAAGCCTTTATACGGACCAATTTCATTCGCTAGGAGGCTGCGCCAAGTCCATCTTTTCTGTTCCCATGACCGCCCTGTTCGGCGCAGGTAAGCTGGACGAGCTCCACACGCAGATCAGCGCCTCATGGGTGGCGGAAATGGGAACGGGAGATATCCCTTTATATATGAGACGCTAAGCGATCATAAAACTGGATACCAGCCGTCCACCGGCGATCAGCAAAAGCAGGAGATCTAAAAAAGATCTGCTGCTTTTTTGCTGCCGTTTTGACTTCTAGGCATGTGATCTCTTGCCGGCTGCCGATCCCACCTTTCCCGCATTACAGAAGCAGGAGGAGATTGGAAGCGGTCCCCGCTCAGCGGATAGATGGTGTCTTTACATTTGCGACTTTGGTGAAACGGGAAAAAGTACGCAGCCAGCGGGCAGCAAAACGATTCCCAAAATGTATTTCTCATGATTTGAAATGGGTATTAGACATCCTGATCTTATGTTCCTATAATAAAAATATCCGGTCATCATCTCGATGCGGGGCCGAAGACCGACGTTTGAGCCGGCTTGCATGACAACGAACTTTCACCTGGTACCCAGACAAAAAGGAGGATCATTATGGTACTGAATGAAACGTATACCCTCTCCAATGGCGTGCAGATCCCAAAGCTGGGGTTGGGCACCTGGTTCATCGAGGACGATCAGGCGCCCCAGGCAGTACGGGAGGCCATCGCCATTGGATACCGACATATCGACACCGCCCAGGCCTATGCCAATGAACGCGGAGTGGGGGAAGGGATCCGCACCTGCGGCGTTGCGCGGGACCAGCTGTTCGTCACCACGAAGCTGGCGGCGGAGATCAAGTCCTATCAGGAGGCCGCAAACGCCATCGACCAGTCGATCCGGACCATGGGGCTTGATTATATCGATATGATGATCACCCACAGCCCCCAGCCGTGGGCGGACTTCCGGGCCGGCGAGCATTTCTTTGAGGGGAACCGCGAGGCATGGCGGGCCCTGGAGGATGCCTACAAGGCCGGAAAGCTGCGCGCCATCGGAGTATCCAACTTTGAACAGGAGGATTTGGACAATATTCTGGACTCCTGCACCGTAGCCCCCATGGTCGATCAGGTGCTGGCGCATGTGGGCAATACGCCCTTTGACCTCATCCGTTACAGCCAGAGCAAGGGGATCCTGGTGGAGGCATACTCCCCAGTGGCCCACGGCGAGATCCTCAAAAATGAAAAGGTGGCGGATATGGCGCGGAACTATAACGTGACCGTCCCGCAGCTGTGCATCCGTTACACCCTCCAGCTCGGGCTGCTGCCTCTTCCCAAGACGGCCAACCCGGAGCACATGCGCAGCAACGCGCAGCTGGACTTCGAGATTTCTGGGGAGGATATGGATGCGCTGATCCGTATGGAAAAATTTGACGATTACGGCGAATACAGTTTCTTCCCTGTATTCGGCGGGAAGGCGCAATAAAAAGGAGCGGCCTATGACTGCGCAATCGAAGAAATGCCTGCGTATAGGGCTTGCGGCCTGCCTCGTACTTGCATTGTGCGCCTGCGGCGATACCCAGGCAGCCACGGCGGCGGACAGCGGGGTATCCAACAACAGCTTGCTAGAACGTTCGGACAACACAGAAAATGAAGCTCCCGACCTGGAAAGCCAGGAGGGACCACCGCCGGCAGGGGATACCTCCAGCATTAAAGAGACCGCAGAAGCAGAGGCGCCTGCGCCGGAGGAGACGTTGGACATCCAGATCGGGGACAGGGTATTGACTGCGGAACTGGCGGATAACTCTTCCGCAGAGGCCTTGGCAGAACTGCTGGCGGACGGCCCCCTCACACTGGAGCTGGAGGACTACGGGGACATGGAAAAGGTCGGCCCCATTGGGACGGACCTACCCCGCAACGATGAACAGATCACCACGGAGGCAGGGGATATCATTCTGTACCAGGGAAATTCTTTTGTGATCTACTACGCCCCCAACTCCTGGAACTTCACCCGGCTTGGAAAGATCAATGACTTGTCGGAGCCGGAGCTCCGTGAGCTGCTGGGCGATGGGAGCGTGACGGTCACTCTCTCCATCGGTCAGGACACAGAGCCGTGAGGTGTCTGGCCCAGAACGATATCTGCGCGAAACATCGCCGGTCCCGTCCGGCGGTGTTTTGAACGAAAAGGAGAGATCGTTTGAAGCATTTTATTCGCTTTGGCCTCTAGTTCTTTGGCCTGTTCCTCATCTCGTTTGGCATCGACCTGGCGATCGGGTCCGACCTGGGCGTCTCTCCGGTGTCGCGGCCTTCACAGTACCCCTGAGCCGGACCACTGGGATCAGCCTGGGTGCCGTGACCGCCCTATGCTGCTCCGCCCTCGTGCTGATCTCTCTGCTCGCCCTGGGCGGTGTCCGCGACATTCGGGAGGGCACGGTGATCTCCGCCATCCTCACGGAAAGGGGCATCGGCTGGCTGACCAAGCGCTGGCAGCCGATGCTCCGCCGCCTGGCCTTCCCGGATCAAAGTCAGATGGTGGCGGCATAAAGAGAGACACGGCTGGAAGAAATCTTCCAGCCGTGTCTTTATTCGATCGATCCCATTCTCCGGAAGGGGCTCAGCTCTCCGCCGCCTTGTTCACGCAGGCCACGGCGTTCAGGCTCCTGGGGTAGCCGATGTAGGGCAGGCACTGGGAGACCACCCGAATCAAAAACTCCTTGTCGTTCCCCATGTTCATGTTGCCCTTGGCGTGGCTGGTC
>CALXDL010000070.1 GCA_944387055.1 uncultured Oscillospiraceae bacterium | reverse complement strand
CCATCGCCCGGGCCCTGGTGAACAACCCCGACACCATCATCGCCGACGAGCCCACCGGCAACCTGGACCCGGAGCGGTCCCTGGAGCTGATGAGCCTGCTGGTGAAGATCAACGAGCTGGGCACCACCGTGGTGGTGGTGACCCATGAGAAAGACCTGGTGGACCGCTTCGGCAAGCGGGTGGTCACCATCGAATCCGGCCACGTCATCAACGACAGCATCGGCGGCTATGTGGGAGGGCACATCCATGGCTAGACATGATTTCCGCTATTTCTTCCACGAGGGGCTCGGCAACATGTTCAGCCACGGCTTCATGTCCTTCGCGGCCATCGGCATCACGGTGGCCTGCCTGCTGATCATGGGCACGTTCACCCTGGTGGCCGTGAACGCCAATGAGCTGCTGACCACCCTGGAACAGGAGAACGAGATCCTGGCCTATGTGGACGACAGCTATACCGAGACCCAGGCCCGTGCCCTGCAGTCCCAGCTGGAGGCCATCCCCAACGTGGCGTCGGCCACCTTCATCTCCAACGATGAGGCGATGGAGGACTTCAAGGACCAGTATCCGGACGAGGCGCTGTTCCAGGACCTGGACCCGGAGATCCTGGAGGACCGCTACGCCATCAAGCTGGTGGACCTGGAGCAGCAGAGCCGGACCGTGGAGCAGGTGCAGGCCCTCACCGGGATCTCCGACGTCAGCCACTATGAGGAGATCGCCGGCGGCTTCATCACCGTGCGCAACGTGGCCACGGTGGTGTGCGTGGCCCTGATCGCGATCTTGTTCGTGGTGTCCGTGTTCATCATCTCCAACACGATCAAGCTCACCACCTTCGACCGGCGGGAGGAGATCGCCATCATGCGGATGGTGGGCGCCACCAACGGCTTCATCCGCTGGCCCTTCGTGTACGAGGGGTTCATGCTGGGCTTCCTGGGGGCGGTGATCGCCTTCTTCCTGCAATGGGCGCTGTACGCGGCGGTGGCCCGGGGCGTGGACACCAACGACACGCTCCAGCTCATCCAGGTGATCCCCTTCTCGCAGCTCTGGGGCCCGGTGGCCGGGGTGTTCGCCCTGGCGGGCATCGTGATCGGCGTGGGCGGCAGCCTTTCCGCCATCCGGAAATTCTTGCAGGTGTGAGGTGACGGCCATGGAGGACACGAAGAGACGGGGACGCCTGCGCAGGCTCTGCCGCGCGCTGCTGGCCCTGGGCCTGGTGCTGGTCCTGGGCGGCGTGGACCTGGCCCCGGCGGCCGCGGTCACCTGGGCGGACGTGAACGAGCTCAAGGAAGAGGCCAACGGCCTGGACGCGGAGAAAGAGGAGCTGGAGGCCAAGCTGGATTCCCTGGCCGACGACAAGAGCCAGGCCGTGGAGCGCAAGACGCTGCTGGACCAGCAGATCGCCAACACGCAGGCCCAGATCGACAATACACAGGCCCAGATCGACCAGTACGCCGCCCTCATCACCCAGACGGAGGCGGAGCTGGTGGAGGCCCAGGAGCAGGAAGAGGCCCAGTACGAGCTGTTCTGCAGCCGGGTCCGGGAGATGGAGAAGCAGGACGAGGTCAGCTATTGGGCCGTGCTGTTCCGGGCCACCAGCTTCACGGACATGCTGGGGCGGCTGGACGCCATCAACGAGATCATGCGCTACGACCAGCAGGTGATCGACGACCTGAAGGCCCTGCAGGCCGAGATCGAGGAGAAGAAGGCCACCCTGGAGACCAGCAAGTCTGAGAGCGAGGCCGCCAAGGCGGAGCTGGTGAGCAAGCAGAGCGAGCTGAGCGCCCAGCGCAGCGAGGCCAACGCCGTGATCGCCCAGCTCTCAGCCAATGAGAACGAGACGGAGGCGGCCCTGGCGGACCTGGAGGCCCAGCAGGACGCCCTGTGGGCGGAGGCCCAGCGCCTGAGCGACCAGCTGGTGGCCCAGCAGGCCGCCAACGGACAGTCCACGGAGTCCAACCCCGGCGGATACATCTGGCCGGTGGACAGCCGGTACATCACCTCCACCATGGGCGGACGGAACTCCCCCGGCGGCATCGGCTCCACCAACCACAAGGGCACGGACATCGGCCGCGTGGGCTACACCAGCCCCATCTACGCCTCCAAGGCCGGCACCGTCATCGTCTCCCAGTACTCCAGCTCTTACGGGAACTATGTGGTCATCTCCCACGGCAGCGGCAACACCACGCTCTATGCCCATATGAGCAGCCGCAAAGTGGAGGTGGGCCAGTATGTGGAGCAGGGGGCGGTCATCGGCATCACCGGCTCCACCGGCAACTCCACCGGCCCGCACCTGCACTTCGAGGTGACCGAGAACGGCGTCCGGGTCAATCCTCTGAGCCACGGCGCGGAGCCCCAGATGGGGTATCTGACAGGCTACACCCTCTCATCCTCCGCATGATGGACATAAACGTCCCTCCCGCCCCATACCATGGAGCGGGAGGGATGTTTTATGATCGGACTGATCGTCTTTGTCCCGCCGGCGGGCGGGAAGCGTCAAAAGGCCGTGACCGTGCGGGAACAGAGCATCCTGCACATGCGGTTCCTCTGCGCGCAGATCCAGCGGGGCCCCAGGACGCCGGAGGCGGTGGTCCGCAGGCGGGTGACGGCAGCGGCCAAGCGGCTCCACCGGGCCGGGGCCGTCCGGGCGGTGATGCCGGAGGCCTTCGCCTATCAGGAGCAGACGGACCGATGCGGGGTGCGGCCGGTGTCCACCCTGTCGCTGCGGCGGGCGCTGGCGGCGGACTGGGTCAGGGCCGTCATGGAGGAGCGGGGCCTCTCGTCCGGCAGCACCAAGGTGGCGGTCACGGCGGACCAGCTCACCGGGGAACTGGTCCGCGCGGTGACGGAGCTCTCCCTGCGCAACCGCTATGTGCTGCTGGACCTGCCCTATGGCGGGGAGGACCTGTGCCGCCAGCTCCGGCGGGAATACGGCGTGTCGCTGCTGCTGGGACCGACGCGGGAGCAGCTGGCCGGGGCGGAGGTGCTGGTGATGTTCGACCGGCGGGAGGACCTGGGCGGCGCCGGCCAGGTGGTGCTGCCCCTGCACGGCGAGCAGGCGGACCTGCCGCCGCTGGTGCTGCCCCCGGCGCTGGAGGAGAAGATGCCCCAGGGCGCGGACCGGGGCCAGATGCTGGCGGCCCTGCGGGAGGCGGGCGCCATCCGGCCGGGGCAGATCACGGTGGGCCGGCCGGGGCAGGGACAGGGATGAGAGCGGCGCGGACCAGCGGACGGTCCGCGCCGTTCCGCGCTTGACATTCCGGAGAGCAGCCTCTATAATACTACGATATGATAATATAGAATAAGTATGTGCGGCGGCGGACGAGCGCCTCCGCGATCAAAAGATAGGAGAAAGGAACCTGCCGACATGGAAAAAGAATACAAGATGAGCGCAGCCCGGGCACAGGAGCTGCAGGAAGAGCTGAACTATCTCAAGACCACCCGCAGCGACGAGGTGGCTGAACAGATCAAAGTGGCCCGCGGCTTCGGCGACCTGAGCGAGAACAGCGAGTACGACGAGGCCAAGAACGAGCAGGGCAAACTGTACTCCCGCATCGCCGAGCTGGAGGAGATCCTCCAGCATGTGGCCATCGTGGACGAGAGCAACGCCCCCACCAACGTGGTGACCATCGGCTGCAAGGTGACCGTGGCGGACGCCGCCGGCAAGCCCTTGCCCGCTTACCGCATCGTTGGCTCTCAGGAGGCCGACCCGATGAACGGCGCGATCTCCGAGGAGTCCCCCTTCGGCAAGGCGCTGCTGGGCGCCAAGGAGGGCGACACCGTGTCCGTGGAGGCGCCCCGCGGCGTCATCACCTATACCGTGCAGAAGATCGAGCGATAAAGGAGAGCACACATGGCTGAACAAAAGACGAACCAGCAGCCGGAGCAGGAGCTGAGCGAGCAGCGCCGGGTCCGGCGGGAGAAGCTGGCCGCCCTCCAGGCCGCGGGCGAGGACCCCTTCCAGGAGACGCGGTTCGACTGGGACGCCACCTCCGCCCAGATCAAGGAGCACTTCGACGAGATGGAGGGCAAGGCCGTGAAGGTGGCCGGCCGCCTGATGAGCAAGCGGGGCATGGGCAAGGTCAGCTTCTGCGATCTCCAGGACCGGGACGGCCGCATCCAGCTCTACGCCCGCCAGGACGAGATGGACGAGGCGGTCTATAAGAAGTTCAAGAAGTTCGACATCGGCGACATCGTGGGCGTCGAGGGCGAGGTGTTCCGCACCCAGCGGGGCGAGATGAGCGT
>CALXDL010000069.1 GCA_944387055.1 uncultured Oscillospiraceae bacterium | reverse complement strand
CCAGCAGGCCCTTCCAGCTGCCCTGGAACACCCGCAGGGACTTGGCCAGCAGCATGGAGGCGCCGTAGTAGCCGATGGTGCCCGCCACCAGCAGGCAGACCACCATGGGGATGGCATCATAATACGTTCCGTCCTGGAAGCTGTACCAGAACAGGGAATAGAGGAGCTGGCCGCCCAGCAGGGCGGTGAGTCCCGCCACACCGTAGCGGAACACCGGCCGCAGCCAGCCCACCGCCACCACGTCGCCGGCCGCCTCACTGCGGCGACGGCGGTAGAGCAACAGGGCCAGGGCCACGAGGACCGCCCCGGCCAGGGCATAGACGCCCACCAGCCAGAAGTCCTGCAGCGCTACATCGGACAGGACATAGTCCGTATACGGCACCCCGTCGCCGATCCGCTGGACCTGCGTATACGTCTCCTGGGAATGGACGTGGCTCAACAGGTACACCGTGGGGGAGAGCCATTCCGCCGCTCCCGTGTAGCTGGTGGAGAAGCCGAAGATGAAGCCCTGGGCAAAAGAGGAGATCAGCCAGTCCAGCAGCGCCGCCAGGAAATGGAGCAGGCCATAGAGCGCCGGCATGGCGAAGGCGTTGCCGGTGATGAAGGCGGCGAACGTGGCGCTGGCGAAATAGAAGAAGCTCTCTCCCGCCACCGCCAGGATGGTGATGAGCAGGCCCTCGATGTCGAAGGCGCCGCCGCATAGGGAGACGATGATGCACAGCGTGCCGGTGACCGCGTAGGGGATCAGCATCATGGACAGTCCCGCCAGGAAGTTGGTGAGGAACAGTCCCTCCCGCCGGACGGGCAGGGCGTGCATGGCCCCCACGCTCCGGGCACTGTATAAGTAGCCCCACACCGCCAAAGCACAGAGCACCGCATAGACCAAGCTGATGACCGGCACGATGCCGACGGTCTCGTAATACATCCGGGTGAACTCCTGCGAAGAGATGGCGGACCAGCTGTCCCGCCGGACCATGTCCAGCAGCAGCGCCAGGGGGAACAGCGCGCCCAGGAAGGACGCCAGGCCCCACAGGGGCCAGAACCGGGTCAAGTCCTTGCGGAACAGCGTCCCGTTAAAGCACGATATCTTTGACCGCATAGTCCACACCTCCCAATTCGTAAATGAAGATCTCCTCCAGCGTCAATGGCACCGCATCCACCAGCATGGGGCTGTACGCCGCCAGACGCTCTGCGGCCTCCTGGGCGTTCATCCGCATGATGAGGGTGTGCACGCGCCCCACTCGGGAGGCATGGAGCACCGGCAGTTCCGGCGGGACTTGCGTCATGGCGTCTGGGAAGACCACCTGGAGCTTGACCATATTGTCCTGGAGCTGGGCCAGAGAGCGCTCCAGGAGCACCCTCCCGTGGTCCATGATGCCCACATGGTCGCACACGTCCTCCAGTTCCCGCAGATTGTGAGAGCTGACCAGCACCGTGGTGCCCCGCTGGGCCACATCGCCCAGGACCAATGACCAGACCTGCCGCCGCATGACGGGATCCAGCCCGTCCACCGGCTCGTCCAGGATCAGGTAGTCCGGCATACAGGACAGGGCCAGCCAGAAGGCCACCTGTTTCTGCATCCCCTTCGACAGGTGCCGGATACTGCGCTTCTCATCGATCTGGAACACCTCTTTGAGCTTCTCGTACCGCTCCATGGAGAAGTTGGGGTAGAACCCCCGGTAGAAGCGCATCATCTCCCGAGCCGTGGCCTGGAGGAAATAATACCAGTCGTCCGGGATCGCCGCGATGCGCGCCTTGAGCGCTGTGTCCTCCCACACTGGTTTCCCGTCGACGGTGATGGTGCCCGCATCCTGGCGGTAGACGCCCATCAGATGGCGGATCAGGGTGGACTTGCCCGCGCCGTTGGGTCCCACCAGCCCATAGACGCTCCCCTCCGGGACAGACAGCGTGGCCTCGTCCAGGGCCAAGGACCCATCGAACCGCTTGATGACACCGTTCACTTCGATCATGTCTCTGCCTCTCTTTCCGCGCCGTGTGCGGCCGCATCTCCCGCCTGCGCCACCAGGGCCAGCAGCTCTTCCTGCCCCACGCCCAGATAGCGCAGCTCTGTCAGCCGCTCCCGCACCTGCTCCATCAGCTGCCGCTTGCGCTCTTCATCGGCTCCCGCGTCCGCCGCGGCAAAGCTCCCCTTCCCCGGGATAGAGTAGATGTACCCCTGGTTCTCCAGTTCGTTATAGGCCCGCTGGATGGTGTTGGGATTGATGGCGAGCTGGGCAGCCAGGGCCCGTACGGAGGGCAGCTTGTCGTCCGCGCGGATGGCGCCAGTGACGATCAGCTTCCGCAGCCCGTCCTCGATCTGCTCGTAGATGGGGCGGGAGTCTCGATAGTTCAGACTGATCAAGCGCTTCACCTTCCCTTCTGCGGCGGCTCCGGCCGCCAGAAACTGTACTAACTGTACTAGTACAGTTAAAATATCACGCCGGTACCTGTCCTGTCAAGCCCCTGGTCCTCCGCGGCGCGAGAAAATTTTTTGTTGACATCAGTCGGGCACAGGCAGATGATAAGAAGGATGACACATCCTCCGGCACAGGCCCCGGAGAGGAAGGAGACCTATGAAAGAACGCCCTATCTTGCGAAACAAAGCCTATCTCTATATGACGGAGTTTTTCTCCGGCGTGGCCGTCATGGCCGTGGAGCTTGGCGCCAGCCGCTTGCTGGCCCCGTACTTCAGTTCTTCTCAGATCGTGTGGACCATCATCATCGGTACCATCATGATCGCCATGGCCCTGGGCAACCTATATGGCGGACGGACCGCAGACCGAGATCCGGATCCAGACCGGCTGTACCGGAGGATCCTCATCGCCGCAGTCTGGATCGCGCTGATCCCCGTGGTGGGGAAATATGTGATCCTGGGCGTGTCGGCCCTGCTGATCTTCACTGTCAGCACCAACTTCCTGGTGGTGGCGGCGTTCGCCGCCTGCATGGTGCTCTTCGTCTTCCCCCTGTTCCTCCTGGGCACCGTCACTCCCTGCCTGGTGAAGTACATCACCGATTCCCTGGAGGATAACGGCCGGGTGGTGGGCAACCTGGAGGCATTCAACACCATCGGCAGCATCCTGGGCACGTTCCTGCCCACCTTCGTCACCATCCCCGCGGTGGGTACGTCCGTGACGTTCCTGCTCTTCTCCGGCATCCTGCTGGCCCTCTCGGCGGTATATTTCCTCAGCGGCCGGGTCAAGCGCGGCCCCTGCGCCGTGGCGGCGGCGGTGTTCGTCCTGTGCGCCGTCTTCGGCCATTCCGACAGCTTCGCCTTCTGGGAGGACGACCTCCTGTATGAGGGCGAATCCATCTACAACTATCTCCAGGTCAAAGAGACAGAGGACTCTGTGATCCTCTCCACCAACGTGCTCTTCGGCGTCCAGTCCATCATGCAGAAAGACGGCGGCCTGACGGGCATGTATTACGACACCGCCTTGGCCGCGCCTTTGATGGCCGGCGTCCAGGACAAGGACGATTTCGACATCCTGGTCCTGGGCATGGGGAGCGGGACATACGCCACCCAGTGTGAGGCCTTCTTCAACAGTGCCGGGACCCGGGACATGCGCATCGAGGGCGTGGAGATCGATCAGACGATCACTGACCTGGCCCGGACATACTTCGAGCTGCCTGAGGACGTGTCCGTGGCCACCTATGACGGCCGGGCCTATCTCCAGGCGGTGGACAAGCAGTACGACGTGATCATGGTGGACGCCTACCAGGACATCACGATTCCCTTCCAGATGTCCACGGTGGAGTTCTTCACCGAGGTGGCCGACCATCTGAAAGAGGGCGGCGTCATGGTGGTGAACATGAACATGCACTCCGACGGCGACGGCAGCATCAACGCCCATCTGTCGGACACCATCGCCTCCGTGTTCCCCAGCGTCTACACCGCAGACGTGCCCGGCACCACCAACCGGGAGCTGTTCGCCTGGAAGGATGGCGACGCTCTGGCCGTCCTCCGCGACGGGATCTCTCAGACAGAGCCCGCGGCGCTGCGCCAGCTCATGGAGGACATCTCCGCAGAACGCCTGCAAGCCTACGAGCCGGGCGATCTGCTGCTGACGGACGACCGCGCCCCGGTGGAGCTGTTGGGCATCCAGGTGATCGACCGTCTTATCCAGGACGAGGTCGGTTATTACCGGGGGATCTATGAGGAGGAGGGCCTCCAGGGGCTTTTGGACCGGCTCCTGTGATCCGTCTCCCAGGGCGGCCCTGCGCCCGCTAAATTCCTCTTTACAACAGCGGATCTCTATGGTATAGTTTTCAAGGTATGCGGACGCATACGGAAAATGCCCCCAGCGCTTCGTTTTGCGGAAGTTCACCGGCCCAAGGCGCAGCCCTGTGGGGATAACTACGAGAAAGGTGGAATCTTTTCATGCTGCGTAAAGAACAGAAGACGGCTATCATCGACGCCAACCGCACCCACGAGGGCGACACGGGCTCTCCGGAAGTCCAGGTCGCTATCCTGACCGAGCGCATCAACGTGCTCACCGAGCACATGCGCTTGAATCCGCAGGACAAGCACTCCAACCGCGGTCTCCTGCAGATGGTCGGTAAGCGCCGCCGCCTGCTGGACTATCTCCAGAAGAAGGATATCGAGCGTTACCGCGCTCTGATCGCCAAGCTGGGCATCCGGAAATAATTTGGATAGGGTGGTGTAGGCATCTCTGCACCACCCTTCTTTCCATCCTTGACCCCTGCGCGTATGAGAGCCGCACAAGCCTTTAGCAGTTGAAAAAGGAGCCGGTGTCCGGCTGTTTTTTCAAGTGCTAAATGGTTTGGCTCCCATACGGATCCAACGATCTGAAAGGAGATCAGACATGTCGACCATCATCACTCAGCGTCAATTCCCCAACTATCACAAATACGAGATGGACCTGGCGGGCCGCCCGCTGTCCCTGGAAGTCGGCAAGCTGGCAGAGCTTGCCAATGCCGCCGTCATGGTGGGTTACGGAGACACCCGTGTGCTCTGCTGCGCCACCGCCGCGCCCCGGCCCCGGGACGGCATCGACTTCTTCCCCCTGAGCGTGGACTTCGAGGAGAAGCTCTATTCTGTTGGCCGCATCCCCGGCAGCTTCAACCGCCGGGAGGGCCGCCCGGGCGAGAAGGGCATCCTCACCAGCCGTGTCATCGACCGTCCCATCCGTCCCCTTTTCCCCTATGACTTCCGCAACGACGTGTCCATCATGTGCACCGTCATGAGCGTGGACCACGACTGCTCTCCGGAGATCGCGGCCCTCATCGGCACTTCCGCCGCCCTGGCCATCTCCGATATCCCCTGGAACGGTCCCGTGGGCGCCCTGAAGGTAGGCCTGGTGGACGGCAAGCTGGTGTTCGATCCGGACAGCGAGCAGCGGAAGGTCAGCGACCTGGACGTCACCGTGGTCTCCACCCGCAAGAAGGTGGTCATGATCGAGGCCGGCGCCAACGAGGTCCCCAACGACGTGATGTTCGAAGCCATCCGGTCCGCACATGAGGAGAACCAGAAGGTCATCGCTCTCATCGACCGGATGGTCCGTGAAGTCGGCAAGCCCAAGTTCGAGTATCCCCACGCCGACTTCAACCAGGAGCTGTTCGACGACATCGTGGCCAACTTCATGGACGAGGCCAAGGCCGCCATGGACACGGACGACAAGAACGTCCGGGAGGCCCGCTGGAACGCCATGATCGAGAAGTGGCACGAGAAGTATCTGGAGCAGTATCCGGATATGGACAAGTACCTGGAGGAATTCACCTACAAGTTCCAGAAGAAGATCGTCAAGGCTTGGCTGCTGGAGGGCCACCGTGTGGACGGCCGTGCCAAGAACGAGATCCGTCCCCTCTCTGCCGAGGTGGGATTGCTGCCCCGGGCCCACGGTTCCGGCCTCTTCACCCGCGGCCAGACCCAGGTGCTCTCTGTCTGCACGCTGGACACCCTCTCCGCCAACCAGAAGCTGGACACCATCTGGGAAGAGACGGAGAAGCGCTATATGCACCACTACAACTTCCCCGGTTATTCCGTGGGCGAGGCGAAGCCCGCCCGTTCTCCCGGCCGGCGTGAGATCGGTCACGGCGCTCTGGCCGAGCGGGCCCTGCTGCCGGTGC
>CALXDL010000068.1 GCA_944387055.1 uncultured Oscillospiraceae bacterium | reverse complement strand
GGCACGCCGTGGGTCTCCAGGTACTCCAGGGTCAGCCCCAGGTCCAGGATGGACTTGGCACCGGCGCAGACCACCATGACGGGGGTGTGGGCCAGCTCCTCCAGGTCGGCGGAGATGTCGAAGGTCTGCTGGGCGCCCCGGTGCACACCGCCGATGCCGCCGGTGGCGAACACGGAGATGCCCGCCATGTGGGCGATGATCATGGTGGTGGTGACGGTGGTGGCGCCGTCCCGGCCCTCAGCCACCAGCACAGGCAGGTCCCGGCGGCTGGCCTTGGGCACGGCGGGGCCGGTCTTGCCCAGATAGTCGATCTCTTCAGGAGAGAGACCGGCCTTCAGCCGCCCGCCGATGACGGCGATGGTGGCGGGAGTGGCGCCGTTCTCCCGGATGATCTTCTCCACGTTCAGCGCCGTCTCCACGTTCTGGGGATAGGGCATACCGTGAGAAATGATGGTGGACTCCAGGGCCACCACAGGGCGGCCCTCGTCCAGGGCGCGCTGTACGTCAGGGGCGATGTCCAGATACTTGTTCAGAGTCATGATAAAAAACCTCCAGATCGATCGTTGTGTATTGGATGGCATCAAGGCCTGTGGGATATGAGCTGGGGCCCCGAACCGGGGCCTGGAGATGCGCTGCCCGATGGGGCGGGACGCGCTTGAGGCCCCGCCTGGGGCGGATGGTGCTGCGCTCCCGCTCCGCCCGGCCGCCTGGGGAGGGGCTTGGAGGAGCAGGGACCTCAGAGCCCGGCGCGCTGCTTCAGGGCATCGGCGCCCATAGCGGGATTGATGGTATCCGCGCCCTCCATGGCAATGGCGGAGGCCGCCAGACCGGCCCTGGCGGTGCCGGCGAGATCCGTGCCCTGGAGATAGGCCCAGGTGATGGCAGCCATGAAGGCGTCTCCGCAGCCGGTGGTGTTCACCATCTCCGCCGGCAGGATGGGCAGGTGGAGCCGCGCGTTGTGGTCGGCGGCGAACACTCCGTCCGCTCCCAGGGAGATGAAGACGCGCCGCAGGCCCGTGCCCAACAGGGCGTCCGTGGCGGCGTTCAGGCTGGCCTCGTCGGTGATGGTCACGCCCGAGAGCAGCTCCGCCTCGATCCGGTTGGGCTTGAGGGTGTGGAGCCTGCCCAGCACCGGCTTGAGCTTGCCGGCCTTGGCGGTGGAGACCGGGTCGGCGAAGATGGGCACGCGGCAGTTCTCCGCCAGATACGCGATGCTTTCGGCGGGGATGTTGGTGTCGATCACCAGCACCTGACTGCCGGAGAGCAGCTTCATCCGCTGGGACAGCAGCTGAGGCGTCAAATGGCGGTAGATATCCATATCGCTGACCGCCAGCAGCATATCGCCCTTCTCGTCATTGATGAAGAGATAGGTGGAGGTGCGGCCCTCCGGGATCACAGGGGACTGGGAGATGTCGATGCCCAGCTCTCCGCAGCTGGCGGCGATTTTCTGGGCGTACAGGTCGTCGCCGAAGGCGGTGACCAGCCGCACGTCCAGGCCCAGCAGGCTCATGTTGTGGGCGATGTTCCGCCCCACGCCGCCCAGGCTCATCCGCACGGCGCCGGGATTGGAATCGTGGCCCACAGGCGCCTCGAACGGCCAGCCGCCGATGTCCATGTTGACGCCGCCCACCACCGTCACGTAAGGTGTCGTGTGGATGATGTAGCCCTTGCCGGTGATGTACCCCTTTTTCATCAGGTTGGAGATGTGCACCGCCACGGAGGACCGGGTGATGCCGGCCTTGTCCGCCAGCTCCTGCTGGGAGATCAGGGGGTCCTCTTCGATCCAGTTCAAGATCTGCCGTTCCCGCTGGGTCATGGCTGCACCTCCTCATAAGCAAAAATTAAGATAGATAATCTAAAGCTTATTTTATCCGATCTTTCTAAAAAGTCAAGCCCCGATCTTGACCGCCTGCGCTCCTGCGGCTCCCATGGCCGGCCGGGCAGCACCTCATCTGTACAGGACGAGAGGCAGACGCGCGGCTGGGACCAGAGCGGGCAGCACTTCAGACGGCACGGCCCATGTCCTGCCAGCCCCGCCGTGGGCCGCATCGAAAAAAATAGGGGACATATGGAACCAGACCGCCTCTTCCACCGACTATATCTAAGAAGGGAGGCGGATCTGATGAAAAAATGGTGCCTGTTCCTGAGCATCTACTTTTGCATGTGCCTGCTGGCGGCCTGTGCGGCCGGAGCCGGAGCGCCTGCGCCCGACGGGGCGCTGCCGGAGGAGCCTCAGGGAGGAGAGCTGCCGGGACTCGGAGCGGTGACGGAGACCTTCCGCCTGGTGACCTCCGGTGACAGCGGCCAGCCGGCGATCCTGGCTGGGACAGACGGCTCTGCCGGAGACGTGTACGCCCTGGACATTTTCAGCGTGGAGGATGTGACGCTGGAAGGATATGCTCCAGAAGAGATGGAGGACCCGGACTGGGCGCCCATGCCCGGCGCCCTGGTGGAGGTCACCTGGGACGGCTCTGTGATGGAGTCCTACCCGGCCCGGTTCGGCGATGTCACGTCTGTCCGCATCCTGGAGGACGGCTTCGACGACCTGTGCCGGCTGTATCTGGATGTGCTGGAAGACCTGTGGAACGTGGATGCAGGGCTGGACGAGGGCATCACGGAGCTGGGCGTGGACCTGTCGGAGACCTCCCTGCCGGCGAGCGAGCGATCGGCGGTGGCCTACGCCTTTGGCATGCGGCATGGGCTGATGCCGGTCGAGGGTACCTATGAGGAGCTGGTGGAAGCGGGCTATATCGACGGGGAAGCGCTCATCTGGGAGGACGGCTGCCTGTTCTCCATCAAAGAGCGCCAGGATGAGGACCCGGTCATCTTCAACATGCCCGATGTCGTCCCCGGGCAGGAGACGCCTTCTTACGGTGCGGTCCGCTTCGACGCGGAGAAGTGGCGCAGCGGTCTGGGGGCCTATCTCTTCACGGACTGCACCGCCGTCCGGAGCGGAGACGGCAGCTGGGGCGGGTATACCGTGGGCGCGGAGGTCATCTCCTGAGCGGCGGGATCCCCAAAACGCTCGAAAACGCCCGTTCCCCCTTGTAAAATCCGGAGAGATGGAGTACAATACCAGAGAATTGTGCAAGTTTCCCACCAAAAACAAGAAAACGGGTGAATATCGAATGAGCTATACGAAGATCGCGGCCATCTATGCCGACAGCGAGCGCCTGGCCGGGCAGACCGTCACTGTGGGCGGTTGGGCCCGCACCATCCGGGACATGAAGAACTTCGGCTTCATCGAGCTGAACGACGGCTCCTGCTTCAAGAACCTCCAGGTGGTCATGGAGGCCGGGACTCTGGACAACTACAGGGACATCGCCGCCCAGAACGTGGGCGCGGCCCTGATCGTCACCGGCACCGTGGTGCTGACGCCGGAGGCCAAGCAGCCCCTGGAACTCAAAGCCGCCTCCATCACTGTGGAGGGGGCCTCCACCCCGGACTATCCCCTCCAGAAAAAGCGCCACAGCGTGGAGTTCCTGCGGACCATCCAGCATCTGCGGCCCCGCACGAACCTCTTCTCCGCAACCTTCCGGGTGCGCAGCGTGGCGGCCTACGCCATCCACCAGTTCTTCCAGGAGCGTGGCTTCGTCTATGTCCACACCCCCATCATCACCGCCAGCGACTGTGAGGGCGCCGGCGAGATGTTCCGGGTCACCACCCTGGACCCCAAGGACCCGCCTCTGACGGAGGACGGGCAGGTGGACTTCTCCCAGGACTTCTTCGGCAAGCCCGCCAACCTGACGGTCTCTGGCCAGCTCAACGCGGAGAACTTCGCCATGGCCTTCGGGGACGTGTATACCTTTGGCCCCACTTTCCGGGCGGAGAACTCCAACACGGCGCGCCACGCGGCCGAGTTCTGGATGATCGAGCCGGAGATGGCCTTCTGCGACCTCAAGGGCAACATGGATGTGGCGGAGGCCATGATCAAGTCCGTCAT
>CALXDL010000067.1 GCA_944387055.1 uncultured Oscillospiraceae bacterium | reverse complement strand
CCCGCCGGCGCAAGAGAGGGCGTCCCGGTGGCATGCATTGGCATCCCATGCCCCTCAGGGCAGCTTGCCCGCCCGGACGGCGAATTCACGGTGTACGATACGCTCGACCGGGTGGCGGTGGGGGATATCCGCACCCGCTCCCCGATGGCGGTGAAGGGGCCGCAGAGGACGGCCTCCGCCGCCGGGAAGCGGGCGGGGTCCGCGAACTCCGGCCGGTCGTCATAGACCACCGGCCGGAAGGACGCCGCCGCCAGCACCGGCACCAGGGCCTGGGCCACATGCCCCCCGCCGAACACATAGGTCCTGCCCGCCCGGACCACCGGTATGGCGGACCAACCGCCGCGGTACACGGCCCGGTCCTCCAGCAGCCCCGCCGGCAGCGGGGACGCCAGCCACCTGGCGCCGGTGCGGTCCGCCAGGCCCATGTCCGTCACCCGGCCGCCCTCCACCCGGCGCACCAGCCACACGTCCCGATCCCCGCCGGAGGCCTGGCACAGCCCGCGGGACACGGCGGCGGCGCTGCCCGCCGGCGCCAGATGCTGGAAGAGGACCGTCACCTCTCCGCCGCAGACCATGCCCAGCTCCGCCGCGTCGCCGGGCCGGAAGACATAGTCCCGCAGGGCGTCCTCTCCCTGGGTGAGCAGCGCCGCCGCCGTCTGTTGGGCCGCGTGCTCCACGGCGCCGCCGCCGATGGTCCCCTGGCAGCCCCCGTCCGGGAACACGGCCATCATGGCCCCGGCCCCCCGGGGGGCCGACCCGCTGGCGGCCAGCACGCTCACCAGCTCCACGGGCCGCCCGTCCTCCAGCGCCCGGGCCACCGCTCTCCAAAACATCCGCATCCGCGCTCTCGCCTCCTCTAGGGCCTGCCGCGCCGGTGGCGGCGGACGGCCCGGCCCCGCTGTCAGTCCCGCTCCCCCGGCATGGCCGGCGGGGCGGTCCTCTTGGTCCGTAGTGTACCACACTTCCCGCCCGCAGGGAAGAGGGCGCGCCTTGCCCACGGTGCGGGCCGCGTGGTAAGATGGTCCCCGCCGGGAAAAATTTTTCCGGCGGATGAAGAAAACGGCCCGCCCGCCCCGTATGATAGATGACGGACAGCGAGAGGAGGTGACGGCCGGCCGTGGCGATCATGGAAGAGGGACCCTTTTCCCATCTGGTGGAACAGTATGAGCGCTTGGTCTATACGGTCTGCCGTCAGCTGGTGCGGGACGGCGCCGCGGCAGAGGACCTGACCCAGGAGACCTTCCTCTCGGCCTATCTGCACCGTCAGTCCATCCCGGCGGGCTACGAGCGCCAGTGGCTGGCCCGGGTGGCCGCCAACAAGGCCAAGGACTATCTGCAAAGCGCCTATCAGCGCCACACGGTGCTGCCGGGTGACGAGGGCATGCCCCCGGGCCTGGCCCCCTCGGCGGAGGAGATTGCCTTGGGCCGGGGCCGGGCGGCGGAGATCCGCGCGGCGGTAGAGGCCATGCGGGAGCCCTATCACCTGGTGTGCCGCCTGTGCCTGCTGGAGGAGAAGTCGCCCGAGGAGGCGGCGCTGGCCCTGGGCAGGCCGGTCAAGACGATCCACACACAGCTCTCCCGGGGCAAACGGCTGCTGCGGGAGGCATTGGAAAGGAGGGAGACGGATGGAACGGTTCCGCGCTGACGGACACCTGACGGACGAGGCCCTGCGGGCCCTGGTCCAGGAGGAGCCGCTCTCCGAGCTGGAGCGGCTGGAGCTGGCCGAGCATCTGTCCTTCTGCGACATCTGCCTCCAGCGCTATACGGACTGCCTGGCCCACACCGCCCTGGCCGCGCCAGAGCGGTCCTGCCGGGAGGGCCTGCGCCGGCGCATCTGGCAGCGGACGGCCCGTCTCGCCGCCAGCCGCTACGCCACGGCGGCGGCCGCGGTGGTCCTGGCGCTGACCATGCTCTGGGGCGGGGGGCGCCTGCCGCTGCCCACACAGTCCAGCCAGACGCTGCTGCGGCAGGCCGGGCAGGCCGTCACCCAGGGCGTACAGGACATCCCCGCCCGCTGGGACGCGGCCCTGGACGGCCTCCTGGCCCGCATCGGCGGCGCGTTGGACACTTCCCGCGGCACACCGCGGACACATCAAGGAGGGACTCATCCATGAAAGAAAAACACGGTCTGCTCTTGTTCATCACCTCTTGCCTGTGCGGCTGCGGGCAGATGTACCAGGGCTATCTCAAGCGGGGGCTGTCGCTGCTGGTGCTCTCTGCGCTCTCCATCATCCTCTCCGCCTTCCTGCTGCTGGACGGGCTGGCGCTCTTCCTGCCGGTCATCTGGCTCTACGCCTTCTTCGACAGCTACGACCTGCGCGCCAAGATCGCCGCCGGCACGCCGCCCCAGGACGCCTATCTCTTCGGCCTCTCGGAGCTGGACAGCCAGCGCCTGTCCGCGCTGATGCGCCGGCGGCACAGCGTGGTGGGCTGGGTGCTGGTGGCCGTGGGCGTGTGGCTGCTCTACGAGCGGCTGGTGGACACGCTGGGCTGGTACTTGGGCGGCTGGGTCTACCAGATCCTGCGCTATGAGCTGCCCCGGGCGGTGGTGACGGTTGGCATCATCCTGCTGGGCCTGTGGTTCATCCGCGGTCCCCGCCGCCCCAAGGACGACATCCCCGACTTCACTCCCCCGGACCCGGGCGCGGGTCCGGCCGGTCCCGGCGGGGACGGCGGGGATGCCCGGCAGGCCTCGGCCGCCGCGGATCCCTGGCAGGCCCCCGGCGGGACGGACAGCACAGGCGGGACGGACGGCACACAGGCCTGGTCCATGCACGCCCCCAGCGGGGAGGAGGTGCCCCATGACGGGCAGTGAGCGGCCGGCCCCGGTGCGCCGGGCGGGCACCGTCACCTGCGGGCTGGTGCTGGTGTGCTGCGGACTGTGGATGCTCGTCTCCCTGCTCTTCCCGTCGCTGGATCTGCTGTGGGCCGCGCGGCTCTCGCCCCTGGCGCTGGTGAGCCTGGGCGTGGAGGTGCTGCTGGCCGCCCGCGGCGGCGATAAGATCCGCTACGACTGGGCGGGCATGGCGATCTGCCTGCTGGTGACGGGCGCGGCGCTGGTCCTCTCCGCCCTGGCCTGGTACGTCAGCTGGTATCTGCCCGCCCTGCCCCAGGCCTGTCCCTGACCGCCCTCTAAGGCCCCGCCCCTGCCCCGGGCGGGGCCCTGCTGCGCTGTCCGGCCCGGCGGGGGCTTCCCCTGGCGGGCCGGACGTGTTATGCTAGGGGCATCCCCCGATCTTCAAGAAGGAACGAGGCAGCCTGCCATGGAACAGATCTATCCGATGCAGCCCATCGCCCACATCCGCAGCGACTTCGCCACCAAGTTCGGCGTCCCCCGCCAGAGCGGCCTGGTGCCGGACCTGGAGGCCACGGTGGTCCTGGAGCCGCCGTTCCGGGACCCGGCGGCCCTGCGGGGCCTGGAGGGCTTCTCCCACATCTGGCTGGTGTGGGTCTTCTCCGCCGCGGCGGAGCGGCCCTGGTCCCCCACCGTGCGGCCGCCCCGGCTGGGCGGCAACGCCCGCATGGGCGTGTTCGCCACCCGCTCGCCCTTTCGTCCCAACCCCATCGGCCTGAGCGCCGTGGCCCTCTCCGGCATCCGCCAGGACCCGGACCTGGGGCCCGTGCTGCAGGTGCGGGGGGCGGATCTGATGGACGGCACGCCCATCCTGGACATCAAGCCCTATGTGCCCTATGCCGACAGCCATCCCGATGCCGCCTGCGGCTTCGCCCCCCCTCCCGAAGAGGCGCTGGCGGTGGACTTCCCCCCCGCCCTGCTGGAGCGGGTGCCGCCCCAGCGGCGCGCGGCCCTGCTGGGCGTCCTGGCCCAGGATCCCCGCCCCCACTACCAGCAGGATCCCCACCGGGTCTACGGCTTCACCTTCGGCGGGCTGGAGGTCCGCTTCCGGGTGGAGGGACGCCGCCTGACGGTGGTGGACGTGGCGGCGGGCGGGCCGTGACCGCCGCCGCCGGGGCGGCGGCGATCTTTTCCTCTCCCTTTGCGAGAAATATGCGTGACTTTCCCGGCGCGATGTGCTATCATGGGGATCAGTAAATCGTTTTCCTGAGCGGGACCGCCCTGCTGGACCGCCAGGAAGTGGAGCAAGGAGACACGACCATGAAGCAAACCGACATCACTGCTCTTGGAGAGATCCTGATCGATTACACACCGCTGCCGCCCTCCGACGCCGGGATGGCGGTCTTCGAACAGAACCCCGGCGGCGCGCCCGCCAACGTGCTGGCCTGCGCGGCCAAGCTGGGCCGGCGGACCGCGTTCATCGGCAAGGTGGGCGACGACATCCAGGGCCGCTTCCTGGCGGAGACCCTGCGCCGCACCGGCATCGACACCCGGGGCCTGCGGGT